>NZ_JBBMFA010000046.1:0-10109 GCF_040096265.1 Ruthenibacterium intestinale | reverse complement strand
GCCTTTAGGCGTGGCTAGTATTTTAGGGCTTTGCCCGCTTCTGAAGAACCACCAGCTTCGCTGGTGGGTTACTATTATTCTTCCGCAGCCTGATACAGCCGCCGGGCGATTTCCCGCATGGGATCCGCGGGCACTTTCTGCACCTGCCGGTCGTAGGTCAGCAGGCCGTTGATCTCATCTTCCACGTCCGACAGCTGGGTGTAGATGGCCGCGCACAGCCCCTGCCGGACCGCGGGCAGCACCCGGGCTTCGTACAGCTTTTGCAGTTTTTGCAGCAACTGGTCCCGGGTTTTGCAGGTGCTGTAGCCATAGGCTTTGTCCGGGTGGAACAGATGTCCCTCCTCAGCCAGACAAGCGCCGCCGAACTCCGTCAGCACCAGCGGACGGCGGCCCGGCTTCAGCCGCCAGGGGCCAAAGTAAATATGCCGGCTGTCCACGTCGCTGTCGCCGCCGCGGAACCAGCCCGAGGCCGTGTCGATGAAGCGGCTGTCATCCAGGGCCCGCAGCCGGGCATACACCCGGCTGGAATCAAACTGGCCCCATCCCTCGTTGAAGATGGTCCAGTAAACAATGCAGGGGTGGTTGCGCAGCTGGGACACGGTGGCCTCCATGCCGTCCAGAAAAGCCTGCCGCCCACGGGGGTCCGGGTGCATCTTTGCGTCGGGGCGGGTCTGCAGGCCCAGGGTGGGCAGCAGCGTGTCCCGCACAAAGCGGTACTCCCCGTTGTTCACCATGTCCTGAAAGACGAACATGCCCAGGCGGTCGCACTGGTAATAGAACTCTTCCGGCTCGATCTTGATGTGCTTTCGCAGTGTGTTGAAACCCAGCTCTTTCATGGCGCGGATGTCCCGCTCATAGCACTCCGGGGCAGCGGGCGTATACAGGCCGTCGCTGTAATAGCCCTGGTCCAGCACACCGTGGAAAAACCGGGGTTTTCCGTTCAGGCACAGGCGGGGCACGCCGTTTACGGTGCGAATCTCCAGCCGGCGAAGGGCGAAGTAGCTCTCCACCCGGTCGCTGTCCGCCTCCACCGTAAAACGGTACAGATAGGGGTCCTCGGGGCACCACAGCCGGGGCTGCCGGGGGCAGATCTCCGCGCGGCCGTGCTCCAGCGGGCAGGTCATCGTTCCGTCGGGGGTGCGCACGGTCACCGTGCCGTTGAGAGAAGGATCCCCGGTGTCCACCACCGCCCGCCGGTCGTCCGCCCGAATGTCCAGCCCATGGATGAACGGCACGGGCACGCTCTCCAGCCACACCGTCTGCCAGATGCCGGACACCGGCGTGTACCACATGCCGCCCCGCTTCATCACCTGCTTGCCGTAGGGCTGCACCGGGCTGCGCAAATCGTCCTGCACCCGCAGGACCAGCGTGTTTTCCGCCTGCAGCGCGTCGGTGATGTCAAAGGTCATGGCATGGTATCCGCCCGTGTGGGACCCCATGGCCCTGCCGTTTACAAAGCAGTCCAGCACCTGGTCCGCCGCGCCGATGTGCAGCAGCACACGCCCGCGAACAAAGCCGTCCGGCAGGGCGAAGGTCCGGCGGTAAAACAGAAACCGGCCCTCGGCAAAATGGGCATGCACCCCGGACAAAAGGCTCTCCGGGCAGAAGGGCACCCGGATCGTCTGTTCATAGCGCTCCGGCTCCTGCGGGTCTTCCCGGACGGCAAATTGCCACTGCCCGTTCAGGTTCCAATAGCTGTCCCGCCGCAGCTGCGGACGGGGATAGACCTGCCAGGGCGTCTCGCCCGCGCAGGCGGATTCGGGGGTAAAAAGATCATGCAGCATCCGCGTTCCCTCCCCAAAAGGATGTTTCTTCCTCTATTATAGAAGGACGCGGCCCGATTGGAAAGAACCAATTACGCGCAGGCGTGAATGGCCGCAATGGCGCCGTCCGCCACGGCGGTGGCCACCTGCCGCACCTGCTTGAAGCGGATGTCGCCCGCCGCGTAAACGCCCGGCACCGAGGTCTGCATGTTTTCGTCGGTGAGAATGTACCCGTCCCGCAGAGCCAGGGTGGGGAACAGGTCGGTGTTGGGGGCAATGCCCGCATACACAAACACGCCGCAGCCCGGGTCCTCCAGTGTCTCTGTAAAACCGTCCCGCTCGCGCACCAGTTCCAGCTGTTCCACACAGTCGCGGCCGAACACGCCCCGCAGCCGCGTTCCCAGCCGAAGCGTGATGTTGGGAGTGGCGGCCACCTTCTGCCGGAACTCCGCAATGCAGCCCAGCTGCTCTTCAAAGTGGATCAGGGTCAGCCGCCGGGCAAAGGAAGCCAGATACAGCGCCTCTTTCACAGCGCCGTCTGCGCCGCCCACCACATAGATGTTTTTTTCGGTGTAGCGCGCACCGTCCCGGGCGGCGTTCAGTCCGATGCCCCGGCCGGCCAGCTCCTGCTCGCCGGGAATGCCCAGTTTGCGGGGCGTGCCGCCGCCCGCCAGAATCACCCGCGGCGCCTGATAGACGCCTTTGTGGGTGCGAAGGGTCTTGGTTTCTCCCTCAAGCGACACCTCGGTCACGGTTTCAAAGGCGATGTCCACCCCTGCGCGCAGAGCCTGTTCCTGCATGCGCGCGGCGAAGCTGGCTCCGGTCTCCCCGGGCAGCAGGGCGGTGTAGTGCGTGACGGTGGACACGTTGCCGATCAGGCCGCCCACCTGGGATTTTTCCAGAATCAGTACCTTTTTCCCGCGGCTGGCGGCATAGAGGGCGGCGCTGATGCCGGCGGGGCCGGCACCAAGGATCAGAATGTCATACATGAATGTTCGCTCCTTTCTGTACAGGGGTTACAGCAGGCCTTCCAAATGCTGCATCAGAAGGCTGGCGGCCGTGATGCCGGCCCAGCAGCAGGCACCCATGAAAATCGGTTTGCCGCCGGTCCGAATCAATTTGATCAAATCGGTGTTCAGGCCGATGGCTGCCATGGCCAGAACGATGAAAAATTTGGACAGTTCTTTAAACGGCTGGAACAAAGCGGGGTCCGCCCCGGCCATGGTTGCGGCGGTGGTGATCACCGAAGCCAGCACGAAGAACAGAATGAAGAAGGGGAAAATCTTTTTCAAATCAAAGGACCCGTTGGATACGCTGCCGCCCCGTTTGACCTGCCAGGTGCGCCAGAAGGCCAGCGCCAGCGTGATGGGGATGATGGCCAGCGTGCGGGTCAGCTTGACGATGGTGGCGTACTCCAGCACCGCGCCGCCGGTGCCGTGCAGGGTGTCCCAGGTGGAGGCGGCAGCCGTCACGGAAGAGGTGTCGTTGATGGCGGTGCCTGCAAACAGGCCGAATCCGTCGTTGCTCATCCCCAAAAGACTGCCCAGCGTGGGGAAGAACAGGGCCGCCAGAATGTTGAACAGGAAGATTACGGAGATGGACTGTGCAATCTCCTCATCGTCCGCACCGATGACGGGCGCCGTGGCCGCAATGGCCGATCCGCCGCAGATGGATGAACCGACACCCACCAGCACCGAGATGTTATTGGGCATGGCCAGCCGCTTGCGCAGCACAAAGGCGATCACCAGCGAGACGGTAATGGTGGTGCAGATGATGGGCAGAGAAAGCGCCCCTACCTTGGCGATCTCCGACAGATTCAGTCCGAAGCCCAGAAGGATCACCGCGCACTGCAGGATCTTCTTGGAAGTGAAGGCGATGCCCGCCTGATAGCGGCTTTTGTCCCGCAGGATCATGGTGACCACCATGCCTGCCAGAATGGCGAACACCGGTCCGCCGATCACCGGAAACGCGCGGCCCAGAAGCCAGCTGGGAACGGCCAGTATCAGGCAAAGCAGCAGTCCCGGCGCGGTTTTCTTCAAAAATTCCATTGCAATCTTCCTTTTTCGATGAATTTTGTTTGACCGCCCTTGATTATAAACCAAAGCAACGATAAAATAAAATGAAGAATTATAATAAAACAATAAATTTACGTAATAGGTGATGCAGATGCTGGACCCGCGCTGGAATACATTTCTCGCCGTGTGCGAAACCATGAATTACACCAAAGCGGCACAGCGGCTGTGTTTGACACAGCCGGCGGTGACCCACCACATTCAGTATTTGGAGCAGCACTACGGATGCCGCCTGTTCACTTACGAGGGAAAGGTGCTGCGTCTGACCGAAGCGGGCCTTCGCCTGCGGGAATTCACCCGCTCCATGGCGTACAACGAACAGAAGATGGAGCAGACCATGGCGGCCTCCGCCCCCATCAGCCTGCGGGTGGGCACCTCCAAGACCATTGGCGAATATGTGATCGCCCCCAAGGTGGAACAGTTTTTGCGGGCGCATCCGGACGCATCGTTTTCGCTTCTGGTGGACAATACCCGGGAACTGCTGCGGGGGCTGGAGGCCGGCCGCCTGGACTTTGTGCTGGTGGAAGGCTTTTTTGACCGCAGCCGTTACGACGCGCAGCTCTGGCGCAGAGAATCCTTTTTCGGTGTTTGTTCGCCGGACCACCGGCTGGCCGGCCGCCTGGTGACACTGGAAGAGCTGGAGGGCGAGCGGCTGATCCTCCGGGAGAGCGGTTCGGGCACCCGGGCCATTTTTGAAGATGCGCTGCGCCGCCAGAATCGAACGCTTCGCGGCTTTTCCAGCGTGGCGACCATCAGCGATTTCGTCACCATCAAATCCCTGGTTATGGACGGGCTGGGCGTGTCCTTCCTGTATGAGCCGGTGGTGCAGCGGGAGCTGGAGCAGGGAACGCTGGCCCGCTTCGATCTGGCGGATGCGCCGATGCAGGGGGCTTTCTATTTTGTGTGCCTGAAAAATAATCTGTTCGCCGGGACCTGGGCAGATTGGATGCGATGACGTTTCTCTTGCGCACAGCAATAGGACATGGTAAAATAAAGACAAATATTTTGAATTGTCTTTATTTGCTGGAAAGGAGGGTGCAGAGATGCCGAAAGTAGCTTATTCGGAGGAAGACCGGGAGCGGATCCGTCAGGCGCTGATCGCCGAGGGACTTCGCCACATGGCCCGCCAGGGTGTGCAGCATACGACGGTGGAGCAAATCTGTAAGGCGGTGGGCATCTCCCGTGCCTTTTTCTATTCCTTTTTTCCAACAAAAGAAGATTTGATGGTAGAGGCCTTGTATTTGCAGCAGCCAAAAATTCTGGCCCATGCGCAGGCGCTGGCAAACGACCCTGCGCTGAGCCGCAGTGAGGCGTTGCGGCGCTTCCTGACGGATTGCTGTTACGGCGAAAAGAACGGGATCGCCGTTCTCACCGTCGAGGAGCAGCGGCTGATTTTCCGGCGCCTTTCTGAGGAGAGCGCCCGTGTCTTTCGGGAAAAGCAGGCGCGTCTGTTTGGCGAACTGCTGGAGTGCTTCGGCATCCCGGCCAACCGAGAGCGGGTGGCGCTCTTTACCAATGTGAGTCTGGCGGCCATGATCGTGCGCCGGGCCATCCCCGATACGTTGCCGCTGTTCGTGCCCGAAGCAGCGGACCAAACGGTGGCATTTCAAATCAACGCCATTGTAGAAGGCTTTGAAAAATTTCAAAAGACAAGCGGATAAGTTCGATCCGCCGAATGACGCAGACCGCGTGTTTGGCGGATTTCTTTTCATGCAAAATAAAGACAAATTCTGAAAGTTGTCTTTATTTATAAAATCAAAATCGTCTTAGGAGGAAACGCACATGGGTATTTTCAGCAAACTGTTCAAAGGACCGCAGATTGACATGGAAAAGAGCAATGCCAACGCGAAAAAAATGCGCGAACTGTTCAACGGGGCCGTGGACGGCGGCGGGGACTATCGGTTGATTTTCGGCTATACAGAGGATGTGTCCCGGTTCAATTTCGGCATTGTTCACGGCAGCAGAACCAAAATCGGCAACCTGATCGTGGGCTGGAACGAAGCCAGCCAGACCATTGTGGTGGTCCCGACCGTGCCGGATCTTTCCGGTGCAGGCGAGCCGGTGTACTACCGCCGCTCGGAGATTCTGAAAGCATACCGGAACAAATATCCCAACGATGCGTTTATCATTTATCCGGACCGGAAGGGGTATATCGGCATCAATGCCTACGACTGGCTGGAGGATGAGAGTCTTTACGTATACGTCTCCCAGGAAGAAGAACTGGCTGCGTTCACGGATTTTTTCCTGAATCACTTTGCAAAAAAATAAAAAGAAAAGCTCCCGTTCAGGGAGTTTTTTATTTTTAGATCTTAATTTAGATCTAAATTTAATAATAGTATTGATAAGATCTAAAATTTGGATATAATAAAGACAAAAGATCAAAAAAGGAGAATTGACTCAAAAGGAGGAGGAAATGAGCGATCTTGAAATGCTTGCGGCCTTGAACCATGTGGAGCTGTCTCATGTGGAAGAAGCTCTTCGGCGGGATGTTCGTTGTATGGTTTTGCGGGAAGTTTGTGAATATATGAAGAGATCTCCGGAAAATTCTTTGAGAATCCGGCGGTTGTATCATCGGCACGACAATCTGCGTGCCGCACAGATTGCGGCGCAGGGGGTTTGCAATTGCCGCCTCAGCGAGGAAGATCTGGCTTGGTTGGACTGCTGCATTCGCGCGGCTTTTCACAAAAAGCCGCGGCGGCTTCCGATTTCCGAGGAAGAGCGCCGTTTCCTTTGGAACAAGCAGGCAGGCAAATGTGCGGTTTGCAACAGGAAAGTGAACGTGGATGATTTTCATGTGGACCACATTGTTCCCTGGGATTATGTAGGGGATGAATTGGAGAATAACAAACGGGTGCTGTGTGCCGCTTGTAACCGGAAAAAGAGCAACCAAGCGGTGACGGCCGTGTATGATTTATTTTTTGGAACGAGAGGAGAAGCAATATGAAAAAAGTTCGGTTAACACAGGTCAATCAATATGGGCAGGCGTTTTACATCGGAAAATACGATCCGCGCGTTCTGGTGAAGCTGGCGGATCAGAGCATTGACGTGGGATCTCTTCAGGAGGCACAAAGACCACTGGAAAAACAGCATCTGCAGGAGCTCTCTGAGTATGTTTCTCCGCGGAAAAAGGGAATGCTGCCGGCGTCTGTGATGTTGGGTACCAAAGACCGCAACCGCCTGGTAGTGGAGAAAGAGACCGAACCGGATGGCGAAATCAGCTTTTTTATGTGGTTCCCCCAGGCGCCGGAGGAAATCAGAGAGTATGAAAATACCATCGATATCATCGACGGCCAGCATCGTCTGTTTGCCTTTTCAGACCGGTATCGGGATGAAGAGATGAAGGATGATGTTGTATACGAAATGGCCTTTTCTCTGTTTATCACACCCAGTGTAGAGATGCGCAGACGGCTGTTCACGGTGACCAATGAAAAACAGAAGGCGGTCAACGGCAACCTTCTTTTGTATTTGAAGAGCAAGCTGGGAATGCTTAACCAGGCGGAGAAACAGTACTACCCCATTGTGAATTCTCTGGCCACCGAAGCCTGTTCGCCCCTGAAAGGTCGCATCATTATGAGCGCCGAAAAAATCACCAAGGGTTATAAGGCAAAAGAGTTGATCAAAATTTTGGATAAGGCTAAAATTGGTCAACTTCAGGTCAATCATCAACTGCTGACGGCAGCAGAGCAGGTAAAGGCAATTAGTACGTATCTCTCTGCATGGGAGTCCTTTTACGGACGATCCTATACCAGTCCCGGCAAGGAAACCATGACCAAAATCAGCGGGCTGCGGTATGTGTTGCTGTTAATGCCTACGTTTTTAGAGTACGCGGTTACCCGGCAGAAAAAATTTGAACAGGAGTTTGTCCGGTCGGTAATTCAGAAGCTGGAGGACTACAAGGGCCTCGGCGAGGAAGAGACGCTGTTCGATCGTTCGCTGGAATTCCGGGGCGAGGGAGCCACCATCAAAATGGCGGAAGATGATGCCACTGGCCTGAAGGCGTACCTTGCCAGCAGCGACAGCAATGGCTTTAACCCTCTGGCCTGATTGCGGCAGCTTACTGAGGAATGCAGATTTGGATATTTCACAGCATAACTTTTGAAAGATGTGATGCTGTAGATGGCAGGCAAACATCTGGCAAAACAGGAAGATCAGTTGAGCTGAGATAGAGAAAAACGGGCCATATCAAGTGGTGTTTTAGGATGAGAGTTTTGTAGTGGAGCAAATAAATGCGATTGTAGAAAAGATGCGCACCGCAATGCACCCAAAGGTCGTGCGATGATTGTGTAGAACGCAAAATAAAAGGGAGCCCCTGCAGCAAGTGCTGCGGGACTCCCTTTTGAGGTTTCAAAGATTGGCACAAATGTTTTTGGCCCATAGAGGAGATGGGGGTGTTCTTGGCTGTAAGGGATAAAACAATAAAAGAAAAACCACCAATCCGGTTTGACGGGATTGGTGGTTTTGGTGCGCCCGACTGGATTCGAACCAGCGGCCTTCCGGGTCGGAGCCGAACGCTCTATCCAACTGAGCTACGGACGCATCTTTTCTAAGTGCAACAATTATCTTATCATATTTTTTATCGTTTGAAAAGTCCTTTTTAAAAGAAAAAAGAAGCGCGCAAAACTGCGCGCTTCTTTCTTTATTGGTTAAGCGCGAAACAACTGCCGGTGAAGGGCTTTGCTCAAAACACCCACCACCAGGAAGCCGACGACTGCTTCCAGAACGCCTTGGAAGCCCACGAACATCACCACAAAAATCAGCGGATTAGCTGCGCCCAGCGCTTGCGCCATTCCCTGAATGAAATCCGTCTGATAGAAGAACAACACCAGCGCGCTCATGAAAAACACCGTGTTCAACACAGGTCCGGCCAGAGAGGCTGCGCCGAAGGACAGCCAATGGCGGCTGCCGGTTTTCTGCTCTGCAGCAAAGATCGCTTTGAACAGCACCCCCGCCAGCCATCCGGCCAGAATGCGTGTGGGGACGCAAACCAGGAAGGTGAACACCGGATTGATAGACAGCAGTACATCACCGAAGCCGCTGACGCTGAAACAAGTGGCAAAGCTGGTCAGGCCGAAAACACCGCCCAGCACCGCACCTGCGGCGGGGCCAAGAAGGATAGCGCCTAACGTGACCGGCACCATCAGGAAGGTAATCTCCAGGGCAAACACACGCAGATAGCCCAGCGGCGTGTAAGCCATGACCAGTTCGATGGCTGCCAGAAGAGACAGTTGGACAAGGTAACGGACATTGGTTTGTTTTTTCATTTTTTTCTCCTTACTGCCGTTCCGCCCAAAGCGGATACAGCGTAACCTTATTTTATGTACACGCCGCTTATTTCGCGGCGGGAACACCTCATTTGGCGTTTTTGCGATACAGTCGATACAATCCGTCCAACACCAGATTCTCGTGGTAGTGAATCTGGTGATTGCAATGGGGCAAAATCACTGGCGCAATTTCGCCGGTGGCGACGCAAAACAATTCCTGGCACTGAAGCACGGCTGCAAAGCGGTCCAACATCCCGTCCAGCATGCTGGCGGTGCCCAAAATCGCGCCGGCCTGCATACAGGCCGTGGAATTGGTGCCCAGCACACCGCACTTGGGGGCGGCCAGATCGATTTGCGGCAGTTGAGCGGTGCGGATACTCAGTGCATCCATGCCGGTGCGCACACCGGGCAGAATGGTGCCGCCCCGCATGGTTCCCTTTTCGTCCAGAGCAATCATCGTGGTGGCGGTGTCAAAGGAAACGATCACGCACGGATGCGGATAGGCTGCCAGAACTTCTACAGCGCAGCAGACCAGTTCGCTGCCCAGTTGCGAGGGATCATCCATTCGAATGGCAAGACCGGTTTTCAGGCCTGGCCCAACCGTATAGATACGTCCGGAATAGAGATGAGACAGCGCATGACGAATGCAGCTCAGAAGCGACGGGACAACACAGGAAAAAATCACACCGGTGATCTCGGCTGGCGTGCGTCCGTACAGTGCCAGAACAGACTGCATCTGAACGGCATACTCGTCCGATGTTTTGGAAAGATTGGTGTGCAGCGAGGCAAAAAAGGCCTGCCGGCCCTCTTCGTAAGCGCCCAAAAGCACGGATGTGTTGCTCACATTCACGGTCAGAACCATATGCCCGCCTCCAATCCTTATATATAGTAATATATAGAAAGAAAGAAGACAAGAGAAATTTTTCAAAAAACGCGAAAAAAGGAGTTGACAGGAGAGGAAGGATGTGGTAGTATAACAAAGCTGTCCCCACGGACGGGTCACAAAAGAGCGA
>NZ_JBBMFA010000045.1:0-5735 GCF_040096265.1 Ruthenibacterium intestinale | reverse complement strand
AACCACCTCAAAAACGCCCCGGCGGGCATGCCCGCCGGGGCGTTTTTGTTTTCAGAAATCGAAGTCGCAGCTCACGCGTTCAGAAATCACGCTGTGCACAAACTTTTTCACTTCCATGTGAGCCGGGTGATCCTGGTACACCGCCAGCGCGTCCCGGTCGGCCAGCTCAGAGACCAGCGCCACATCAAACCCGGCGAACCCGCGCCCCACCTGGGCGCTGACAAGGCCGGGCACCACTCCTACCAGACCTTCCAGTTTTTCCTTCATTTGGGCGGCGTTTTCGTCCTTGTGGGCGGGGTCGGTGAGATTCCATAATACAATGTGTTTTACCATAAACTGATTCTCCTTTTTGTATTTTCAGGGCTCGGGGTCTTCTTCCTCCGCCGGCGGGCGGATGGCAAGAGGGCCCAGGCCCAGATCATTGTTCAGACGGCTGGCGCTTGCAATGGACGTTTTGCCGTACTTTTTGCGAATAGCGTCCAGGCTTTTTTCCAGATGTTCCCGCTTTTCATCGCTTTGGGGTTCCGGCTCCAGCAAAGAGAGCTGACGGGCGTCGGTGCCGTCGGTCAGGCCCATGGCCGTGACGCTGAGCATGCGGATGGGCTTGCCGGCGGGCCAGTTTTTGTCCACCAGTGCCAGCGCGGCGCGGGCAATGTCCCGGGCCAGATGAGTGGGGGCGGGCACAGGCGCCTGCCGGGTGATGGAGCGCAGGTCGGTATCTTTGATGAGAACCTGCACCACCGTGCACAAAAGCCCGTGGGCGCGCAGCCGGGCGGCCACTTCGTCGGAGAGCGCGGTCACGCCGGTGACCACGTCGTCCCGGCTGACCAGGTTGCGGCGAAACGTCATGTTGTTGCCCACGCTTTTCACTTCGGGCTGTTCACCGGCGGTTCGCACGGGGGCGTCGTCTTCGCCCAGGGCGTACCGGCGCAGCTCGCCGCCCAGTTTGCCCAGGGCCTGCTGCAGCTGCCCGGGGTCCGCGCCGGCCAGCTGACCGATGTTGCGCACCCCCAGCCCGGCCAGCGTCTTCTGAGTGGCACGGCCCACGTACAAAAGGCTTTCCACCGGCAGCGGCCACACGATGCGCTTGAAGTCATCCGGGCCGATGACCGTGGTGGCGTAGGGCTTTTTGTAGTCGGACCCCAGTTTGGCGAACACTTTGTTGAAACTGACGCCCACGGACAGCGTCAGCCCGGTTTCCTCACGCACCACACGGCGGATCTGGTCGGCCACTTCTTTGGGCGAAGCGCCGAACAACCGCCAGGTGCCGGTCATGTCCAGCCAGCTTTCGTCAATGCCGAAGGGCTCCACCCGGTCGGTGTAGCGGGCGTAAATGGCGTTCACCTGCCGGCTTTTGGCACGGTACCGGTCATGATGCGGGGGCAGCAGCGTCAGGTTCGGGCATTTGCGCAAGGCACTGTACACCGTTTCCGCCGTCTGAATGCCGAAGCGCTTGGCCGGTTCGTTCTTGGCCAGAATGATGCCATGGCGGTTTTCCGGGTCACCGCAGACAGCCACCGGCACGTCCCGCAGTTCCGGATGCGACAAAAGTTCCACTGACGCATAAAAACTGTTGCAGTCGCAGTGAAAGATCACCCGGTCCGCGTTCATGCTGCCACCCCCTTTTTGTTTATTATATCATTTTATGATATAGTAGAAAACAGCAATTGTGGAGGAGAAAAAATGGCAAAACCCAAATGGTATACTCTGTTTGCATGGGGCTGGACAGCCCTGTTTGTGGTGGTGCTGGCGGATGTGATTTTCAACAACCGTACGCCCTATTATGAGGTGAAGGCCCTTCCGGCGCTGGTGTGCGGCGGCGCGGTGTTTGCGGTGCTGACGATGGCATGGCGGCTGTGGAAAAACACGGCGTTCAACCCGAAGGACGCCTGGAAGCCGTGCTTGTGGCGGTGCTGCTGGGCGGTTACTGGGTCCTGCAGCTGGTCTTTGCCTTTGTGCTGGAAGTGCAGCCCACCCGCACCTGGGATTTTGGCCTGGTGTTCAGCGCGGCACAGCAGTATGCCCAAAGCGGGGTGCTGCCCGGCGATTACTTCAGCCAGTTTCACAACAATGCGCCCATGTACCTGGTGCTGGTGGCTTTTTTCAAAGTGCTGGGCGCCCTGGGTGTGCAGGATGTGATGCCGGCGGCACTGGTCTGCAATACGCTGTGCGTCAATGGGGCGCTGCTGCTGTTATACCGGGTGCTGCGCCGGCTGTATGGCGCCAAGAGTGCGCTGTTTGGCCTGGCGGGGGCGTTTTTGTTCCTTCCGTTCCTGTTGTACGGCCCCATTGTGTATACAGACACAGTTACATTGCCCTTTCCCATCGGTGCGCTGGCGCTGTGGCTCAGTGCACGGGAGCGGCCCGCGGGCGCCGGGCGAATGCTGCGCTGCGCGGGTGCGGGCCTTTTGGCAGCGGCGGGCGCCTGGCTGAAAATTACGGTGGCCATCGCTTTGATCGCGGTGGTGCTGGATGCGCTTTTGTATGCGGGCGGGCGCCGCGGCTGGAAGATGGCCGGGTGCATGGTGCTCAGTTTTGCGGCGCTGTACGGTGCGCTGAGTTTTGCCGCACTGCACAGCCCCTGGCCCTGCCTACGACCGGGAAAAGGCGATCCCCTGGCAGCATTGGGTGATGATGGGGCTTTCCGGCGACGGCGGGTACAACGACGCGGATTATAAGCTGACCCTTGCGGGTGAAGACTACAGCGCACGGGTGGAGATCGCACAGGATGAAATCGTGCGCCGGGTGCGGGAGATGGGCATCACGGGCCTTGCGGCCCATGGGGCAGACAAGCTGAGCTATATTTTCGGCGACGGATTGTACTATGCGTCCATGAAGCTGGACATCGGCAATGTGCACAAGGGCAATCCCCTGCAGGCGTACTTCGTCCAGGGAATGCCCCACACCGGGCGGGCCGTGTACGCCGCGCTGGGCATGCAGACGGCGCTGCTGGCGGGCCTTGCGGCGGCGGGGGTGCGTTCGGCCCTGCGGCGGGACCACCGGGCCACGGTGCTGCGTGTGGCGGTGCTGGGGCTGACGCTGTTTTTGCTTTTGTGGGAGGCGCGCAGCCGTTATCTGCTGAATTTTTTGCCGGTGATGCTGGCAGCGGCCTTCCCCGCAGTTGACGAAGGCCGTCAAAGCGTTTAGAATGAACGTAATGGCGCATGAGCGCATTTTTATTGAGAAAAGAGGGAGAGATATGGATAAGAATACAAGCAGAATCCTGCAGGAACTGGCCAATGCCGCCGACGAGGCGAAAAGCGCGGTGCACAGTGCGGCTGCCGCCATGGGCGAAAAGTACGACAGCGTGAAGGCCGGGCTGGAGATGAACCGGCTGGAGATCCGCCAGGAGGCGGTGTTCAGCGACATCGGCCGGGTGCTGTTTCTGATCCACACCGGGAAAATCAAGGATACCATGGAGACCGACGAGGGTCCCCGTTCGCCCCAGCAGGTGATCGACGAGCTGCTGATCGGCGCGGAGCAGATCCAGCAGGAGATCGACGCGGCACAGGCGCGCATGCAGGAGAACCGCCCCGGCCGTTACTGCACCAAGTGCGGCCGCGAAGTGGGCGAGGACGACGTGTACTGTGCTGCCTGCGGCGCGAAACTGGCGGAGAAATGACCGCCTGAAAGAGAGGATGAGCCGTCATTTTTTCCCTGTATGACTATTTTTGGTTTTTTCTGATTTACTCTTTCCTGGGCTGGTGTCTGGAAGTGTGCTTTTGCACGGTGGACACCGGCAAGCTGGTGAACCGCGGCTTTCTGAACGGACCGGTGTGCCCCATCTACGGGTTTGGCATGTCGGCGGTGCTGGCGGTGCTGACCCCGGTGCAAAGCAGCACGCTGGCGCTGTTTTTGGGGGGAATGGTGCTGGCCAGCGTTTTGGAACTGGCCGGCGGCTGGGCGCTGAAAAAGCTGTTTCACACCACCTGGTGGGACTATTCGGACCAGCCCTTCAATCTGGGCGGATACATTTGCCTGAAGTTCAGCCTGGCCTGGGGCGTGTGCATTGTGGCGGTGATGCGCGGCATTCAGCCGCTGGTGCACCGCCTGGTGCAGGCGCTGAACAGCACGCCCGGGCGGGCGCTTGCCGTGGTGGCCGGTGTGGCGCTGCTGTGCGACATTGTGGTCACGGTGCAGGCCTTGATCCGTCTGGACCGGGACCTGGGCGCGATCAGCGATGTGGCGCGCCTTCTGCGGGACGGAAGCGATGCGGTCAGCGAACGGCTGGGCACCGCTGCCCTGCGGGTGGACGCGCAAGTGGATGAGCGCCGGCCCGCGGCTGAGGCGCGGCTGGACATCGCCCGCGCCGAGATGCTGGACCGACGCAACTATGTGGCGCGCCGTTTGATGCGCGCTTTTCCCCAGATGAAAAATCACCGGTATGAGGCAGCCATGGAGCAGCTGAAGGACTGGCTGAAAGAGAAAAAAGGATAAGGAGACCCCACATGAAAACATCCCCGTTGAAAGGCATGAGAGATTATTTGCCCGCCGAGCAGCGCATCCGTGACTTTGTGCAGAGCGAGATCCTGCGCGTGTACCGGGCGTCCGGCTTTGAGCGCATTGCCACCCCGGTTCTGGAGGACATGGAGAACCTGGACAAAAGCGAGGGCGGCGACAATCTGAACCTGATCTTCAAAGTGCTGAAGCGCGGCGAAAAGCTGCAGAAGGCGCTGGCCGGCGGCCAGGAGAAAGATCTGTCCGACATGGGCCTGCGGTACGATTTGACGCTGCCGCTGTCCCGCTATTATGCGGCCAACAAGGAGCAGCTGCCCAGCCCCTTCAAGGTCATTCAGACCGACCGGGTGTACCGGGCCGAGCGGCCGCAGAAGGGCCGCCTGCGCGAGTTTGTGCAGTGCGACATCGATATTCTGGGCGACGAGAGCCCCAACGCCGAGGTGGAACTGATCGACGTGACCGCCCGTGCGCTGATGGCCATCGGCTTCCGGGATTTCACGGTGCACATCAACGACCGCCGTCTGCTGCGGCAGATGCTGGAGGGCATGGGTTTTGCCGCCGACAGCCTGGATTCGGTGTGCGTCAGCTTTGACAAGCTGGATAAGATCGGAGCCGAGGGCGTGGCCGCGGAACTGCGGGAAAAACAGTGCCCGGAGAGCGCGGTGGCTGCCCTGAGCGCCTTTTTGGAAAAAGGCCAGGTGGGCCTTGCGGACGTGGCCGGACTGTGCGCAGACAAGAGCCTGGGCGACAACGTGCGCTATGTGATCGATACCGTGGAAAAGCTGGCGGACGGCGCCTATGCCGTCGCCTACGACCCGTCGCTGGTGCGCGGGCAGGGCTATTACACCGGCATGGTGTTCGAGGTCAGCTGCGCCGGCTTCTCGGGCGCGGTGGCCGGCGGCGGCCGTTATGACAACATGGTGGGCAAATTTTTGGGCCAGAAGGTGCCGGCGGTGGGCTTCTCCATCGGGTTTGAGCGCATCTGCGCCATTCTGCTGGACCAGGGCTTCACGGTCCCGGCCGAGAAGAAACGGCTGGCGCTGCTGTATGCCCCGGGTGCGGATTTTGCCGGGGTGCTGGCCACGGCCGCACAGCTGCGGCAGGAGTACGCCGTCACGGTGCTTGCCGCGGGCAAAAAAGTGGGTAAGCAGATCGACCGTCTGGCACAGAACGGATATGCCGCCGTATGCTTTGCGGACAAGTATCCCGAGATCAAAACCATTCAATAAGCGAAAAGGACCGGTTCCCCGCGGGGAACCGGTCCTGGGGGTTTTTTT
>NZ_JBBMFA010000044.1:0-28779 GCF_040096265.1 Ruthenibacterium intestinale | reverse complement strand
GCCTGCCGTACGGCAGGCGGTCGTTTCTGGTGAGAGGTTCAGCGCGCCAATCGTTCCAGCGCCGCTGCAAACCGCGGGTCATTTTGCAGCATGGAAAGTTCGGCCCGCACAGCTTGTGCCAGTGTGTGCAGTGTGTACCGGCAATGTGGCGTCTGCCTGGATGCGCCGGCCCAATTTTCGGCTTCGAGACTCATGCGTTCCACTTCCTGCAGAGCCCGCACGCGGTCCCCGGTTTCGCAATACAGGCAGGCGGATACAAGCCGGACGGAAAGCAGGTTGGGAAAGCAGGGAACGTCCGCTGCTTTGCAAAGGGCCTCCGCCTGATCCAGAAAGGTCCGCGCCTTGGAAAAATCCTTTTGCCTTTGCGCGGACTTGGCAAGAAACTGGAGACAGAGCACGGCGTCGGAAAGATTTTCTTCCAGGGCAGCACGGGCGAGTTGTTCCGCCTGGGCCAGGGCCCCCTGTTCCGCCAGCAGGGCAATTTTCAACGCGCGGACATCCAGCTGCGGGAAAGACAGGCCGTCCAAAAGCTGCCGGGCACGTTCCAGATCTCTCTGAGGGCCGTGGCACAAGAGACCCGCCAGAACGTACGTGGCATTGGCGCGCAGCAGTTCATCCGGACTGTCCAGACAGGGCTCCAGCAGTTGGGCAGCATGGTCAGCGTCTTGCAGGTAAGTCAGGTACAGAGAGGAAACATAAAATTTCAGCCAGAGGTCATTGGGATATTGATGCAGCAGCTGCTCGCTCAGGCGCGAAGCTTCTTCGGCTCGGCCCTGCTCAAACAGGGTGCTGTATTCCTGCGTCAGCGCCTGTGCTTCCTGGTCGGTCAGCTGGGGCTGAAAATCCATCAGATGATTGAGATCGGTGCCCAGAAGCCGGGCGAGAGGGGCCATCAGCAGAAGATCGGGACAGGCGGCGCCGGTCTCCCACTTGGAAACGGCCGCGGCGCTGACGCCCACCGCGTCGGCCAGCTGTTCCTGTGTCAGGCCTCGGGCGCGGCGCAGCTGCTGGATGTTGGTTCCGATTGAATGTTTCATGTGGTATTGCTCCTTTGCTGTTTTTGGGCCCGCTTTTATGGTATCATAAGAAAAGAGCAGGACACAATGGAACATTTGTTGAACGGAAAGGCGGATTTATTGAAAGCCGTTCCGGAAAGGAGAGTTTCCCATGAAAAAAGCTGCGATGTTTGTAACGGATGGATTCGAGGAGATCGAGGCGGTAGGTACCTTTGCCATTTTGCGCAGAGGCGGGGTTCAGGTGGACGTGTATTCTTTGCTGGATGACGATGCCACCGGCCGTTTTGGCCTGACCTGCACCAATCTGAAGCGATTTTCCCAGTTTGACGGCGCACAGTATGACGCGCTGGTGCTGCCGGGCGGGCCGGAGTACAAGGCCATGGAGGCAAGTGCGGAGGTGCAGCGGCACATCCGCGCCTTCTGGGATGCTGGCAAGCTGGTATGTGCGATTTGCGCCGCGCCTACCATCTTGGGTCATGCAGGGTATCTGAAGGGCAAAAACTACACCTGCTTTACCACCATGAATGAGGACTTCGGCGGGGTGTATCACGCGCAGTACGCAGTGCGGGACGGACATCTGATCACCGGCCGCAGCGCTGCCGCCACTGTGGATTTTGCCTTCCTGGTGCTGGAAGCACTGGAAGGGCCGGAGAAGGCCGAGGAGATCAAGCAGCAGATCTATTACGAAGCATAAAACAGAACCGCCCGGATGTGTTCATCCGGGCGGTTTCGTTTGTCTGTTACATGCTCTCAGGCACGGTGATTTTCATCATGGTCAGCGCATTGGAAATAACGGTCTTGGACGCGGTGCACAGGGCCAGGCGAGCCTGGCAGACAGCGGGCTCGGCGTCCTTTACACGGCAGGAGTTGTAGAATTTGTGATAGCGGTTGGCCAGCTCGGTCACATAACGGGTAATCCGGGCGGGGTCGTAGCTCTTGGCCGCGGAGATGATCTCGCCGGGGAAGTTGGCGATGTGACGGATCAGGTCCATCTCGCTGGGCTCGGTCAGCAGCGTCAGGTCCGCTTTGTCCGCACCCTCAAAGACGATGCCCTCCTGGGCCATCTTCTTCAGAATGCTGCAGATGCGGGCGTGGGCGTACTGCACATAATACACCGGGTTCTGATTGTCCTGGGCCACGGCTGCGTCCATGTCAAAGTCCATCACGCTGCCCGGCTCCCGCAGGTTGAACTGGAAGCGGGCGGAATCAATGGGCACTTCATCCAGCAGCTCGGCCAGGCCGATGGCTTTGCCTGTGCGCTTGGACATGCGCACGGGTTTTCCGTCCTGCATCAGGCGGACGAACTGCATCAGCACGATGTCCAGCTTTTCACCGTCCAGACCGATGGCATCCATGGCGCCCTTCATCCGGGCCACATGGCCGTGATGGTCTGCGCCCCACACATCGATGGCGCGGGAGAAGCCGCGGGTCACAAATTTGTTGTAGTGGTAGGCGATATCCGCCGCGAAATAGGTGGGTACGCCGTTGGCGCGCACCAGTACTTCGTCTTTGGCTTCATCGGTCACTTCGCCGTCCAGTCCCTTGCGGGTGACTTTGTTTCCGCCGTATTTTTCGGCGTACTGCATGCTGCGGTACCAGATGGCGCCGTCCTTTTCATAGGTGGCGCCGCGCTGGGCCAGCTTGTCCAGAATGTCGGCGATGGCGCCGGACTGATGCAGTCCGGTTTCGCTGAACCACACGTCGTACTGAACGCGGTATTTGCCCATGTCATCCTTCAGGCGCTGCACATTGATGGGCAGCCCGAAAGCGGCAATGTCCGTCTGCAGCGTCTCGAAGTCGCCGTCCACATACCGGTCGCCCACTTCGTCCGCAAACTGCCGGGCCAGCACTTTGATATCTTCGCCCTGGTAGCCGTCCTCCGGGAAAGGAACGGCGTCCTCGCCCTTGAAGATCTGCAGATAACGCGTGGCCAGGCTTTTGCCAAATTTCAGAATCTGGTTTCCGGCGTCGTTGATGTAGAACTCACGGGTTACGTCGTAGCCGGCCCAGTCCAGCGCAGCCGCCAGGCAGTCACCCAGCGCGCCGCCGCGGGCGTTGCCCAGGTGCATGGGGCCGGTGGGGTTGGCGGATACAAACTCCACGTTGACCTTTTCTCCTTTGCCAAAGTCCGTGCGGCCGTAGTCCGCGCCGGCCACATTGGCCGCCAGAACGACGTTCGCATACCAGTTCATGTTCAAAAACAGATTGATGAAGCCGGGGCCGGCTACCTCCACCCGGTCAAACAGAGTGCCCTCCAGCGCAGGCAGATGTGCGGTGATGGCCTCTGCAATTTTGCGGGGCGGCATGCCGAACACACGGGCGGAAGCCATGGCCAGGTTGGCGGCAAGGTCGCCGTTTTTTACGTCGCCCGGCACCTCCACCACGAAAGAAGGCAGTTCTTTCTGCGGCAGCGTACCGTCGTTCATGGCGTCTTTGGCGGCCTGCTCCAACATGGCGCGGGCTGCGTCCATGGCAGACTGGCGGGGGTCAAAATTTTTAAAATCCTGCATCCTATTCCTCTCCTGTTGTCCCGCTCTCAATCGGCGGGTTTTACTGTAATATCCACAATATTCCGGCTGACGCTGCTGGCGTCCACATCCAAAAGATAGCTGAAGCGAACACGGCCGCCCTCTTCCGAAAGGTGGCTGTCGATCACGTCGGCGGCAACACCCAGGCTCAGAGAGCCGACGCCTGTTTCGTAGTGGCACACATGCCGCCGCCCTTTTTCAATCACCAGCTGGCTGGGGGTCGGGCCGAAGCGCAGCATGCTGACTTTATGGCTGCCCTCCACCTTTACGGTGGTCACACAACCCTGATAACCGGTGGCTTCCGTCTCCTTGTAAGTGATGAAGAAGTTGCCGCCCTTGCGCACAAAACTGCCACGGGTCATCAGCTTGATGCTGTCGGACTCGCCGTTCTGCTCCATAGTGCCGTGGATGGTGATCAGATAATCTTCCTTCACGCGCGCGCCTCCTCTTCCAGCTCCAGGCGGCAGTCATCCACCCGGATGCGGCGCACCTCGCCGCCTGCGTACTCACCCAGGAACCAGCCGGCCAGCTGGCGGAAACTGTCCGTGGAATCACTGACGAAGTAGTGCGCTTCGCCGGATTGCCCATCCCGCAGCAGGCCTTGTTCCTCCAGCCAGGTGCGGGCAGTGCGGGCAGCCTCGCGGCCCGGGTCAATCAGTGTTACGTCCGGACCCATCAAATCTCCCAGAATCGGCGCGATCAGCGGGTAGTGGGTGCAGCCCAGAATCAGGGTGTCCACTCCTGCGGCCTTGACCTCTTTCAAATAGTCCTGCGCCACCAGCCGTGTAACCTGGTTGTCACGCCCGAAATAACCGTTTTCCACCAGCGGCACAAACAGCGGGCAGGGGGTGGCGGTGATCTGTGCCTGAGGAGCCAAAGCACGCAGGGCTTTTTCATAGCTGCGGCTGTGAATGGTGGCGGGCGTCCCGATCACGCCAATGCGGCCGGTGCGGGTGGCGGCGGCCGCGGCGCGCGCCGCGCTGGGGACCACGCCCAGGTAGGGCACAGGCAGCCGGTCGGTGATGCTTTCAGGCAGCGTACTGGACACGGTGCCGCAGGCGGCGATCACATATTTGACATTTTGAGACAGCAGGAACGCGATGTCCTGCTTGGCGTATTCCACAATGGTCTCCACGCCGCGTGTGCCGTAGGGCACCCGGCCGGTGTCACCGAAATACACAATGTCCTCGCCAGGCAGAAGCCTGCGCAGCTCCCGCACGGTGGTCAGGCCGCCCAGGCCGGAGTCGAACACGCCGATGGGCGCGCCGTTACCGGCCATTGCGGCCACCTCTTTCCAGAGCCAGCTTCACCAGACGGTCCAGCAGCTCTGCGTAGCTCATTCCCTGGGCCATCATCAGCTTGGGATACATGCTGATGTTGGTGAATCCGGGCATGGTGTTGATCTCGTTGAGAAGAATTGCCCCGGTGCCGCGCTCCACGAAGAAATCCACTCGGGCCAGACCCTTGCAGCACAGCGCGCGGTAGGCCTTTTCGGCAGTGCGCGCCACTTCGTTCAGCGTCTCGTCGGGCAGCTGAGCGGGGTAGACCGTGCGGGACGTGCCGGAGATGTACTTGTCATCGTAGGTGTAGAACTCGGCACTGGCCAGAATTTCACCAGGCAGGGTGCTGTGCACCTCGTCGTTGCCGCACACGGCGCATTCCACTTCCTGTCCGTCCACAAAACGCTCAAAGACCACGCGGTCATCGTGCTCAAAGGCCAGGTCCACCGCTTTTTGCAGCTCCTGTTTGTCTGCGGCTTTGGAGATGCCTACAGAGGAACCTGCGTTGGCGGGTTTGACAAAGATGGGATAACTCAGTTTGGCGGCCACCCGGGCCTCGATGGCGTCGAATTCTGAACGCTGCCAGCGCTCCATATAATCCCACTCGCAGCGGCGGATGCCTGCCGCATCCATGACCAGGTTGGCGACCACTTTGTCCATGCACACAGCACTGCCCAGAACGCCGCAGCCCACATAGGGGATGCCGGCCATTTCCAGAAGGCCCTGCACCGTTCCGTCCTCGCCATTTTTGCCGTGCAGCACCGGGAAAACCACGTCCACCGGAATGTTGCGCACTTCTGCACCTTCAAAGCAGACCAGCCCCGTCAGGCCGCTGCCGGGGCATACGGCGCAGGGCACATTGTCCGGATGCTGCTCCCACCGGCCGTCCGCCAGCAGTTCCACCGGACCGCGGTACAGATACCAGTGTCCCTGTTTGGTGATGCCCACCGGATAGACCTCGTATTTTTCCGCATCCAGGTTGTTCAGCACGCTGGTGGCGCTCATGCGCGAAACCTCGTGCTCACTGGACACACCGCCGAACAAGACGGCGATCTTGCATTTTTCCATTGAATGACACACCTTTCATGCGGCAGATATCCGCATGCTAATACTTGTATGTTAATACAACAAACTATATAATAGCATACAGGGCAAAAAATGCAAAGGTTTTCGGGGCCACAAACCGCTTTAAAAAACAGCATTTTTCGCTTGACGGCACCGTGCGGATGTGGTATGATGAGTGTACCTCTTTTGCAGGTCTATTTTTTTGTGCGCATTTTTCGAAGCGCCGCCTGTATGAGAGGGAGGCTAATAATGGAGGTGCCGAAACATGAGAGTGAAGATTACACTGGCCTGCACGGAGTGCAAACAGCGCAATTACAACACGATGAAAAACAAGAAGAACAGTCCCGACAGGCTCGAGATGAAGAAGTATTGCCGCTTCTGCAAAAAGCATACCCTTCACCGCGAGACCAAGTAAGAAAGGCGGACGACACACATGGCAGACAAGACCGAAAAGAAAAAGAAAGGCTTTTTTGCCGGCGTGAAAGGCGCTTTTGCCCGCTTTGCCAAGTATTTCCGTGATACCAAAAGCGAGGTCAAAAAGGTCGTATGGCCGTCTAAGAAGCAGATCATCAACAACACCTGCATCGTACTTGTTGTCGTGGTCATCGCCGCGATCGTGATTTTCCTGCTTGACAGTGTGTTCGGCCTTGTGCTGGATCTGCTCCTGAAGACCGCGGGCTAATCAACTGACAGAAAGCGGGGGTCCATTCATGGCAGAGGAGAGAGACACCGAAGCCCGGTGGTATGTAGTTCACACCTATTCGGGCTACGAGAACAAAGTCGCGCAAAATCTCGAGACCATCGTGGAAAATCGTCGCCTGCATGATTTGATTCATGAGGTGAAGGTCCCGGTGGAGATCGTGCCGGACATCAAGGACGGCAAGGAGAGAGAAGTCGAGCGCAAATTGTTCCCCGGCTATGTTCTGGTGAAAATGGTCATGACCGATGACTCGTGGTACATCGTGCGCAATACGCGCGGCGTCACGGGCTTCGTGGGACCGTCGTCCAAGCCCATTCCCCTCACAGATGAAGAGGTGGACAAACTGGGCGTGGATGTGCGTCAGACCAAGCTGGATTACGCCGTGGGCGACAATGTGCAGATCGTATCCGGTCCGCTCGAAGGCTTCATCGGTATCGTTGAGGGCATCGATGCCGACGCGAAAAAAGTCAACGTCAAGGTTTCCATGTTCGGCCGCGAGACGCCGGCAGAGCTGGACTTTGCGCAGGTCAAGCCCTTGTAAGTTTATTTTTTCTGGTAAGTCCCGCCCATTGGCGGTGCTTATAGAGCGCTCAGCGCTCGTGGGAGGGCCCGGCATCCGGCCGCGCCCGCAACTTACCACAATTTTTGGAGGTGCACAAAATGGCTCAAAAGGTAGTGGGGTATATTAAGCTCCAGATCCCGGCCGGTAAAGCTACCCCGGCTCCCCCTGTTGGTCCTGCTCTTGGCCAGCACGGTGTGAACATCATGGCGTTCACAAAAGAATTCAACGAGCGCACTCAGAAAGACATCGGTTATCTGATCCCTGTGGTCATCACAGTGTATGCTGACCGTTCTTTCAGCTTTATCACCAAAACTCCGCCCGCAGCGGTTCTGATCAAAAAAGCGATCGGCATCGAAAGCGGTTCCGGTGTGCCCAACAAAACGAAGGTGGCTTCCATCACCCGCAAACAGCTGGAAGAGATCGCCACCACGAAAATGCCCGATCTGAACGCTGCCAGCCTGGATGCAGCGGTCAGCATGGTTGCCGGCACTTGCCGCAGCATGGGCGTTACGGTGACAGACTAAGAGAACGAACCCGCCATTAGTGGGAGGAATATTCCGATATACCACAGGAGGATACTATGAATCACGGTAAACATTATGTCGACAGCAAAAAGCTGGTCGACCGTACCAAATTGTACGATACCGCTGAAGCGCTGGCACTTTGCTGCCAGACCGCGAAAGCGAAGTTCGACGAGACCGTCGAGCTGCACGTCCGTCTGGGTGTTGACAGCCGTCACGCTGACCAGCAGGTCCGCGGCGCGGTGGTCCTGCCCAACGGCACCGGCAAAGACGTGCGCGTCATTGCCATCGCCAAAGGCGATGCTGCCAAAGCAGCTGAGGCTGCCGGTGCTATGATGGTTGGCGATGCCGACCTGGTTGCGAAAATCCAGAACGAAGGCTTTATCGATTTTGACGTGCTGGTTACCACCCCTGACATGATGGGTATGGTTGGCCGTCTGGGTAAAATCCTTGGACCGCGCGGCTTGATGCCGAACCCCAAGGCCGGCACTGTGACCCCTGATGTGGGCCGTGCTGTTACCGAGGCCAAAGCCGGTAAGATTGAGTACCGTCTGGACAAGGCCAACATCATCCATGTGCCCGTCGGCAAGGCTTCTTTCGGCGTGGAAAAGCTGGAAGAGAACCTGAAAGTGGTCATGGAGGCCATCGTGAAGGCGAAACCTGCTGCTGCCAAAGGCCAGTACATCAAGAGCGTTACGGTCGCTTCTACGATGGGCCCCGGCATCAAGCTGAACAGCCAGAAATTCGGCGGCTAAGCGAGAGCAATTTGCAGCGCCCGTAAAATACGGGCGCTGTTTTTTGTGGTTTTATTCAAAAAAAGATTGACACACACGGATGTGCGTGCTATACTATAAGAGCTGTTTTAAAGACAGCAGGTGCTGATGCGTAAGGGATGATTCCCGCCTGCCGAGAAACGTGCAAAAATATGTTTTGTATTTTTGGCCTTTTTCTCGCGGGAGAAAGAGGCCTTTTTGTTTTTGCACCGCTTGTCTTTTGAAGCATCCATCTTTTGAGAAACGAGGTGAATCGAAATGCCGAGCGAGAAAATTCTGAGCGAGAAACAAGCCTTCGTTGCCGAGCTTCGTGAGAAGCTGTTGGGCTCTGTGGCCGGCGTAGTGGTCGATTACAAGGGCATCAACGTGGCCAATGACACAAAGCTCCGTAAAGAGCTGCGTGAGGCTGGCGTCGAGTATGCGGTTGTGAAAAACACCATGCTGCGTCTGGCCATTAAGGACACCCAGTACGAGGGCATGATGGATTCCCTGAAGGGTTCCACCGCCATTGCCATCTCCAAAGAGGACCCCATTGCTCCCGCACGCATTCTGAACAAGTATGCTGAGGGTTCCAAGGGCGCGTTCTCTATGAAGAGCGGTTATATGGATGGCTCTGTGATGAGCCTGGACGAGCTGACTGCGATCGCGAAGCTGCCCGACTACAAAGGCATGCTGTCTATGTTCGCTGGCGCGCTCAAGAGCACCATTGGCGGCCTGGCTGTCGCCATGCAGGCCTATGTGGATAAGCAGGAAGAGCCTGCTGCCTAAGGCCCATTTTGAATTAAAACAATTACAACAAATAAAATTGGAGGTATTATCATGGCTTCTGAGAAAATTACTGCCATCATTGACGAGATCAAAGGCCTGTCCATCCTTGAGCTGAAAGAGCTCATCGACACCTATTGCGAAGAGTTCGACGTTTCCGCTGTTGCTGCTGCTGCTCCTGCTGCTGCCGGTGCTGCTCCTGCTGCTGAGGAGAAAACCGAGTTTGACGTTGTGCTGGCTGAGGTTGGCGCAAGCAAAATGCAGGTCATCAAGACTGTTAAAGAGATCACCGGCCTGGGCCTGAAAGAGGCGAAAGAGCTGGTTGACAACGCTCCGAAGACTCTGAAAGAGGCTGTTGCCAAAGCTGAGGCTGAGGACATGAAGAAGAAACTGGAAGACGTCGGCGCGAAGATCGAGCTGAAATAAGTTTCGCTTATGCAAAGGACCGCACCCAATGGGTGCGGTCCTTTTTTGCATGAATGAAAACAAAAAGGCGGCGAAGATTCCTTCGCCGCCTTTTTCAGTTTAAAGGACCCGCACACGAATGATGTCCGGCAGGGCCAGAAGACCACTGCCCACTTCGTCCGGAACAAGCCCGGTCACATCCAGCATGGTGTAGGCGTAATCGCCGCGGGATTTGTTGGTCATGTTTTCGATGTTCAGGCCGGCTTTGTTGGCCACATCGGTGATGGCGGCCAGCATGCCGGGAACGTTTTTGTGGATCACGCAGATGCGGTTTCCCTCACCGCGCGGCATGGAAACAGAGGGGAAGTTGACGCTGTTGCGAATGTTTCCATCCAGCAGGTAGTCACTCAGTTCCTGCGCGGCCATTACGGCACAGTTTTCCTCGCTTTCCGGAGTGGAAGCGCCCAGATGGGGAAGGCAGACGCAGCCTTCCACACCCAGCAGTTCTTCACAGGGGAAATCACATACATAAGCGCCGACGCGGCCGCTCTTCAATGCCGAAATCAAATCCACGTTGTTTACCAGTTCGCCGCGCGCAAAGTTCAGAATCCGCACACCGTGTTTCATCTGGCTGATGAGTTTGGCATTTACCATCCCTTTGGTATCGGCCGTAGCAGGAATGTGCAGAGTAATAAAATCGCACTGGTTCACCAGGTCCGACAGATTGACGCAGTGCTTGACACTGCGGGAAAGGTTCCAGGCGGCATCAATGGAAATGTAGGGGTCGTATCCAAGCACTTCCATGCCCAGGTGGGTGGCCATATTGGCGACCTTCACGCCGATGGCGCCCAGACCGATCACACCCAGCTTTTTACCGGCAAGTTCCGGGCCCACAAATTGTTTTTTTCCTTTTTCAACCAGTTTGGCGACGGGTTCGGTTTGGGCGATCAGCGTTTGTGCCCAGGCGATGCCCTGGGCAATTTTCCGGCCGCTGAGCACCAGTCCGGCCAGCACCAGTTCTTTTACGGCATTGGCGTTGGCGCCCGGTGTGTTGAAAACCACGATGCCGCGCTGGCTGCAATCCGCAACAGGAATGTTGTTGGTGCCTGCCCCGGCACGCGCTACCGCCAGCAGCTGAGGCCCCAGTTCCATGTTGTGCATATCGGCGCTGCGGACCAGAATGCCATCTGGTTTGCTGCCCTCATTGTCCAGTGCGAATAAATTGGCGCCCAGATGTTCCAGTCCCTTGGGCGAAATATGATTCAAGGTTTGTACCTGATACATGTTTTTTCATCCTCTCTTCTCAGCCGTTCCGGGCTTCAAATTCTTTCATGAAAGCGACCAGTGCCTGCACGCCGTCCAGCGGCATGGCGTTGTAGATGGAGGCTCGCATGCCGCCCACACTGCGATGCCCTTTCAGATTGACCAGACCAGCCTCAGCCGCTTCCTGGCAGAACTTGGCATCCAGCTCTTTGGACGGGCTTGCAAACGTAACGTTCATGATGCTGCGGTCCGCTTTGTTGACCGGGTTCTGGAAGAAGGAAGACTGATCCAGATAATCGTACAGCAGCTGTGCTTTGGCGTTGTTGCGCTTTTCCATCTCGGTCAGTCCGCCCACTTCGTTTTCGATCCAGTGCAGAACCAGCCCCATCATATAGATGGACCAGCAGTTGGGCGTGTTGTACATGCTGCGGGCATCGATCAGCGTTTTATAGTCCAGCATGGCAGGCCGCGCCAGATCGGTGCGTGCATTTTCCAGAAGATCTTCCCGTACGATGGCCACAGCCATGCCGGCGGGAGCCACGTTTTTCTGCACACCGAAATAAATCAGCCCGTATTTGCTCACGTCGGTCGGTCGGCTGAGGATGCAGCTGGACATGTCAGCCACCAGAGGAATGCCGTCCACCTGCGGAAGCTTCGTAAATCTGGTTCCGTAGATGGTGTTGTTTTCACAAATATGAATGTAGCTGGCGTTGGGGCTGTATTCCACAGCGTCCACGTCGGGGATGTAGGTAAAGTTTTTATCCTTGGAAGAGGCGACCACATGGACCGTGCCGAATTTTTCGGCTTCCTTGGCGGCTTTTCCGGAGAACTGGCCGGTCACCAGATAATCCGCTTCACCGGTGGTCATCAGATTCATGGGGACCATGGCAAACTGGGTGGAGGCGCCACCCTGAATGAAGCCGACTTTGTAATTGTCCGGAATGTTCAAAACCCGACGAAGCGCGGCCTCGGTTTCAACGATGATGGCATCGTACACACTACTGCGATGACTCATCTCCATAACGGACTGACCGGATGATCCGTATTCCAGCAGTTCGGACTGCGCTTTCTGCAATACGCTGAGCGGCAGCATGGAAGGGCCTGCGCTGAAGTTGTATACTCGTGCCATGTGAAAAAACTCCTTTGTAAAAAAATGATACTTTATTTTGATAAAGTATAGTACCTATTATATCGCCTGATGAAATTTTGTCAATGCAAAAAAACGAGCTTTGACGGTCATTCGCGGACATTTTCAGCGCTTTTTCTTTTTAAAACGGAAATGTGTTTTTCAAAGAAATACAGATTGAATTTTACCTTGTCAAGGAAGGATGCATCGGGTAGAATAAAACAAAGAAAGGAAGTGTTGCATATGCCGGTATCCGGTTATTGTGCGGACGAAAACCGTTATGAATCCATGGAATACAATCACAGCGGAGCTTCGGGACTTCTGCTTCCGGCGCTTTCGCTTGGAATGTGGCACAATTTTGGATCAGCTGATTCCTTTGACAATATGCAGGCCATGCTGCGCACTGCCTTCGACTGCGGTGTGACCTATTTTGATCTTGCCAACAATTACGGGCCGGTGCCGGGCAGCGCGGAAGAAAATTTTGGCCGTCTGTATGCCAAGGATTTTCGCCCTTACCGGGACGAACTGATCATTGCCAGCAAGGCGGGGCACCCGATGTGGCCGGGCCCCTACGGAAACTGGGGCAGCCGAAAATCATTGCTGGCCAGCCTGGACCAGAGTCTGCGCCGCACGGGGCTCGAGTATTTTGATATTTTCTATTCTCATCGTCCCGACCCGGAGACGCCGCTGGAAGAAACTATGGGGGCGCTGGCCTCTGCGGTGCAGCAGGGAAAGGCATTGTATGCGGGCATTTCCAATTACGACGGCGAATCGACGCTGCGTGCGGCTGAGATCCTGCGGGAACTGCATTGCCCGTTTGTGGTCAATCAGAGCCGATATTCCATTCTGGACCGCCGCATTGAGGACAACGGCCTGAAAGCGGTCGCCCAGAAAGCAGGGGTGGGCATTGTTGCGTTCAGCCCGCTGGCCCAGGGACTGCTGTCGGATAAATATCTGGATGGAGTGCCTTCCCAGAGCCGAATGGCAAAGGGGCGGTCACTGTCGCTGAAAGAGTCCGTTCTGACGGCGGAAAAACGGCAGCAGCTTCGTCAGTTGAACGAACTGGCGGCACAGCGCGGCCAGACGCTGGCGCAGATGGCGCTGGCCTGGGTTCTGAAAGACAGCGACGTGACCAGCGTGCTGATTGGCGCGTCCAGACCGGAACAGATCCGGGAAAACATCGCCGTGCTGGGACACACAGACTTTACGGAGGAAGAACTGCGGCGCATTGATGAGATCGTGGGCCGTGCCTGAAAAAGCGTATGTGGTTTTGGGAGAGAGAAGAATTGTACATGGGCCCCAGCGGAGAGAAGGCGTCGGCCTTGTGCCGGGCACTGGAGCAGGCAGGCATCGCCTGTGAAAGCGAGTACCGCAACGGCCATAACATACTGGGCGGCGGCCACAGCCGATTTGGCACCATCGGCGCCATGGAGAGCGCCGGTATCCACTATGTGTATGTAAAACGCAAAGACCGGGATGCAGCCGAAGAGGTGGCCCGCCAGGTTTTGCGGTAAAAAGAGAGGGGGACTGCCAAGCAGTCCCTCTCTTGCATTTTGCGCATGGTAATCAAAAGCCCCGGCATCTTTGGAAGATGCCGGGGCTTTTTTATGACTTCTTCTGGCTGCATGCATGGGAACAACCCGCGCAGTTGCCGCAGCATTTTCCGCTGCGGCGATCGCGGACGATTCGGCGCACGGCCAGTGCGAACAGTGCTGCAATCAGCAACACCAGAACAACGTCCAGAACATTCATGGAAACACCTCAGGAAAACAGCAGGCTTCCCACCTGGAAGACTACTGCGGCACAGATCCAGGCCACAGCGCACTGGGCAAAGGCGACCCACAGGGCGGCCAGGCCGGAGTTCATCTCCCGGCGCACAGCAGCAATCGCCGCCACACAGGGCGTGTACAGCAGGGAGAAGGTCAGGAAGCTGAAGGCACTCAGCGGTGTGAAAATAGCGGCGAGCGCCGTTCCCAGATTGGCCACGCTGGTACCGGTCAGCACTGCCATGGTGCTGACCACAGCTTCTTTGGCAGAGAAGCCGGTGATCAGGGCTGTGGATGCACGCCAGTCGGTAAAGCCGAGCGGTGCGAAAATGGGGGCGATGATGCGGCCCAGCCCGGCCAGCATGCTGGCCGACGAATCAGCCACCACGTTGAAACGGGTGTCAAAGGTCTGCAAGAACCAGATGACAATGGTTGCCACAAAAATGACTGTAAAGGCACGGGTCAAAAAGTCCTTGGCCTTGTCCCACATCAGCAGTCCCACGCTTTTCAAACTGGGCAGACGGTAGTTGGGCAGCTCCATGACAAAGGGAACAGGATTTCCTTTGTACAGGGTGCTTTTCATAATCAGCGCGCAAACAATGCCGATGGCCATGCCCATCACGTACAGCAGCATCATGACCAGCGCACCGTATTTCGGGAAGAACGCGGCAGTAAACACTGCGTAAATCGGCAGTTTGGCGGAACAGCTCATGAAGGGGGTGAGAAGAATGGTCATCTTGCGGTCCCGGTCGCTGGCCAGTGTGCGTGTGGCCATGATGGCCGGAACGCTGCAGCCGAACCCGATCAGCATGGGAACAAAGCTGCGGCCGGACAGACCGATTTTGCGCAGCAGCTTGTCCATAACGAAGGCGACACGGGCCATATAGCCGGAGTCTTCCAACATGGACAAGAAGAAAAACAAAGTCACAATGATCGGCAGGAAGCTGAGCACACTTCCCACGCCGGCAAACACGCCGTCGATGATCAGCGAATGGACCACCGGATTGATGCCGTAGGCGGTCAGCCCTGCGTCCACCCAGGCGGTGACCTGATCAATGCCCAAAGAGAGCAGATCGCTCAAAAAGCTTCCAATGACGCCAAAGGTCAGCCAAAATACCAGAAGCATGATCAAAAGGAACATGGGAATTGCCAGATATTTTCCCGTGAGGATCTGGTCGATGCGCACGCTGCGCATGTGCTCCCGGCTCTCGCCGTTTTTGAAGACGGTGTCGGAACACAGTTTTTCAATAAAGGTATAGCGCATGTCCGCCAGCGCGGCTTCCCGGTCCGTTCCCAGTTCCGCTTCCATCTCCTGGATGGAATGCTCCGCCAGTTCCAGCTCGTTTTCCGTCAGCTTCAGCTGCTGAATCATGGGCTTATCGCCTTCCACCAGCTTGGTGGCGGCAAAGCGGGGAGGCACACCGATGGCGGCTGCGTGGTCTTCCACTACATGGGCCAGTGAGTGGATGCACCGATGTACTGCGCCGGTGCAGAAATCCTGACGTTTGGGAAGTTCCTTGTGTTCGGCCGCGCGCAGCGCGTGCTCGATCAGTTCATCGATGCCCTCGTTTTTGGCTGCGGAAATAGGGACCACCGGCACGCCCAGTTCCTGTTCCAGTTTCAGAATGTCCACGGTACTGCCGTTGGCACGCATTTCGTCCATCATATTCAGGGCGATGACCATGGGAATGTTCAATTCCATCAGCTGCATGGACAGGTACAGATTTCGCTCGATGTTGGTGGCGTCCACAATGTTGATGATGCCGTCGGGCTTTTCCTGAATGAGAAAGTCCCGGGTGACGATCTCTTCGGCCGTGTAGGGGCTGAGCGAATAAATGCCCGGCAGGTCCACGACCACTGCCTGTTCCGGCTGCGGAATGTCTTTGCGCCGGTGCCGGGGATGTCCCCAGCTGCGAGGGCCGTGATGATGCTCACCGGTGTGATGATCGCGAATCACGCCCTCTTTTTTGTCTACCGTTACACCCGGAAAATTGCCCACATGCTGATTGGAGCCGGTGAGCTGGTTGAACAGCGTGGTTTTGCCGCAGTTCTGATTGCCGGCCAGAGCAAAGGTCATCATTGGGCGTCGCCTCCGCACAAGGTGATTTTCTGCGCGTCTTCCAGCCGCAGGGTCAGTTCATAACCGCGCAGATGCAGTTCAATCGGGTCTCCCATGGGCGCCACTTTTCGAATGGTGACGCAGGTGCCCGGCGTCAGTCCCATATCCAGCAGGCGGCGGCGCAGTGCACCTTCACCGCCAACGGTCTCAATGCGGGCCTGCTGCCCGATGGGAAGTTTATCCAACGTCATGGAGTTCATCCTCTTCCTTCAATTCAGAATGTTAGCTTGTGCTAACTTCTAATAAAGTATACACCTGGCGTACAAATTCGTCAAGAAAAAACGACACAAAAAACGCCCGGGGAAACCGGGCATTTTGTGTTCAGTTCTCACGATGCAGCAAAGGTTCCAGCCGGTCAAACAACTCGGCGCAGGCAATGCTGTCCGCCAGGGGCATCACGTCACTTTCGGGCAGACCGCCCCGCACACAGGAGGCGGCATGTTCGGCTTCAAATTCAAAGCCGCAGGACGTCTCGTGCAAAAACACTTCCTCGGGTTGTGCACCCTGCCAGCCTTGCGGCCCGGGTAAAGGGGTACGGTACAGCTCAGCCCGCTGCGCCCAGTTGAACCAGGGGGCAAGGCGGATCATGCCCTGTTCGCCGCAAAGCAGCAGGCTGTTGTCTGCCGCAAATTGAATGCTGCATTTCAGCTGGGCAGTCAACCCGTCCTCATAGGAAAGGGTCAGAAAGGTGGAACCGTCCACACCGGTGCCCGAGGGAACGCACAGCGGAACCATGCCGGTCTGCTTGCGCCCGCGGGCAAAAAACTGTGCACAGGAAAACGCATAGACGCCCAGATCATAGAACGCGCCGCCGCCCAGAGCGGGGTCAAACAGACGGGGATATTCAGCGGGGTCACGGCTGGCGCACAGACTGGCACTGATGCAGCGCAGCCGTCCGATCCGTCCTTCCGTCAGCCAGCGGCGCGCGGTTTGCACTGCGGGCAGAAACCGGGTCCACATGGCTTCCATCAGAAACACATGATGCTCGGCTGCCAGCTGTGCCAGACTGCGTGCCTCGGCCGCAGTGAGGACCAGAGGCTTTTCACACAGCACATGTTTGCCGGCCCGGATGGCACGGGCGCAGCAGTCGTAGTGCATGGAATTGATGGTGGCGATGTACACGATTTCAATTTCAGGATCCGCCAGCAGCGCATCGTGGCTGCCGTAACTGCGGGCGATGCCGTGCTCGGCGGCAAAGCGGGCCGCGCGCAAGGGATCCGACGAGGCAACGGCGCACAGACGGGCACCGGGCACCAATCCCTGCTCAAAGCAGGCGCTGAAGCGGGCGGCGATCCGCCCTGCACCTAAAATACCATAGCGACAAGGCTCCATACCGATTCCTTCTTTCCTTGTGTTCTGGTTTCATCCTAACGCATTTTGAACGGCGGCGCAAGACAAAAAAGCGCTCTCCCAAAAGGAGAGCGCTTTGATCGTTGCAATCAGCCCTTGTAACCGACGGCATCCGCCAGTTCGCGGTCGATGACAACCACTGCGTCAGCATGCAGCTTCAGCAGGGTAGAGGGGTTCTGGGTGGTGATCACATCGTCCATCACCAGACCTTTGATGGCAGGAACCTTGGCAAGACCGGTGGCCGCAAGCACAACGGTTTTGGCTGCCAGAATGTCACCCATACCCATGGTGATGGCCATGGTGGGAACGTCTTCTTTTTTCTCAAAGAAGCGGGCGTTGGCATTGATGGTGCTCTCCGTCAGCTTTTCCACGTGGGCAACGCTGACCAGATGGTCCGAAGCTTCGTTGAACGCAATGTGTCCGTTGTTGCCGATGCCCAGCAGCTGCAGGTCGGCAACGCCGCCCTCGCGCACTTTCTGCTCCAGCTCGCGCGCGTTGGCTTCCACATCGCCCATGCCGCTGGCCACAAAGGTGTTGGCCTTGTCGATGTTGATGTGATTGAACAGGTTGGTGTCCATGAAATAACGGTAGCTCTGTTCATGAGTGCCCGGAATGCCGCAGTACTCGTCCAGATTCACGGTATGTACCTGCGAGAAATCCACCTGGCCGGCCTTGTTCATCTCGATCAGTTTCTTGTAGATGGGGACAGGAGTTCCACCGGTGGCGAGGCCCAGCTTGGCATTGGGTTTCTGATTGACCAGATCCCGGATCATCTCTGCGATGACCGCACAGGTCTCATCGTAGCTGTTGGTAACGATTACTTTCATGCTGCATTCTCCTTATTATATAAAATCAAACGAACGTGACTTTGCTACCTCTATCATAATCTCTTTGCGTGCGGCTGGCTAGGCGTAAAATGCCTTTTAATTTGTACAAACGTACACCTCAGGTGTAAAGTGCGCTCTCCAGCTCGGACAAACGGGCAGGGGAAGGGGCGGCGCCTGCATGCAGCGCGCGAAAAGTACCGGGCGTCTGCCCGGTGTGTTTCTTAAAAACTTTGCACAGGTAATTGGCACCGGAAAAACCGCACAAACTGGCGATTACGTCCAGACTGTAATCTCGCTGCGCCAGAAGCACCTTGGCTGCATCCAGCCGTGTCTGGATCAGATATTGTCCGGGGCCGATGCCCATTTGCGCAGTAAAAACGCGCACCAGGTGGCTTTTGCTCACTCCCAGCTGACGGGCCAGCTCGTCCACACCGTAAAGCCCGGCATAATTCTGCCGGATGGCCAGCACTGCCTGCGCCACCAGCGGCGGAAGGCCGGGTGATTCGGGCGCTTCGTCCGCACGGGCCACACTGCACAGGGCGCGGAAAGCCAGGGCCGGCAGCAATTCGCTCTCTCCACGGCTGACAGCCGCGGCCAAAGCACTCATTTCCTGCGCAGCCAGTGGGCAGGCGCTGCAGTCGGAGAGCAAAGGCTCCGTCAGCTTATCTCCGGCCTGGCGGGCCGCTTCACCGGAAAAGCCAATGACAAGCAGATGACAATCAGAAGCGGGCGTGATCTCCATGGCGCCACGGCACACAAGCAGGGAACCGGCCTCCAGCCAAAGTGCCTCTGCCGTGCTGTTGGCGGGCACAGCTGCCGCACGGCCGCTGGATGCAAGCACCAGCACACAGGCAGCCTCGTCCAGAATCACCGGTGCGGGCGCGTCGATTTCGCGGCAGAATTCCACGCCGCAGATCTCCTCCGCGGGAAAAAGCAATAAGTTTCACCACACATCAATATTTTACTATTTTCAAATGAAAAATAGCTTGTTATTATTATATTAAAGCAAAAGAGGTCTGTCAAGGACGTCAATAAAATGCAAAATTGAAGTTACAATGGAGGTAAGGTCCCATGGCAAGCATTAGCTGCAGAGGCATCTACAAAATCTATCCGGGCAATGTGCAGGCTGTTACCGATTTCAACCTGGAAATCGAAGACAAAGAGTTCATCATCCTGGTCGGTCCTTCCGGCTGCGGTAAATCCACCACCCTGCGTATGATCGCTGGCTTGGAAGAGATTTCCAAAGGCGAGCTGTACATCGGCGACCGTCTGGTCAACGACGTTCCCCCGAAGGATCGCGACATCGCGATGGTGTTCCAGAACTACGCGCTGTATCCGCACATGACGGTTTACAAGAACATGGCGTTCGGTCTGGAACTGCGCAAAACCCCGAAGGATGAAATCGACAAACGCGTTCGCGAGGCTGCCCGCGTGCTGGACATCGAGCACCTGCTGGACCGCAAACCGAAGGCTCTGTCCGGTGGTCAGCGTCAGCGTGTTGCTTTGGGCCGCGCCATGGTTCGTAACCCGGCAGTCTTCCTGCTGGATGAGCCTCTGTCCAACTTGGACGCGAAACTGCGTACTGCGATGCGCACCGAGATCATCAAGCTGCACCAGAAACTGGGCACCACCTTTATCTATGTTACCCACGACCAGACCGAGGCCATGACCATGGGCGACCGCATCGTGGTTATGAAAGACGGTATTGTGCAGCAGGTTGATACTCCGCAAAACCTGTATGATTATCCCTGCAACATGTTCGTGGCGGGCTTCATCGGCTCTCCGCAAATGAACTTCCTGGATGCTACCCTGGTCAAAGAGGGCGGCAACTACTATGTGGATCTGGGCGGCGACAAACTGCTCATCAACCCGGCCAAAGCCGCGGCCAACACCGCGAAACTGGATGCCTATCTGGGCAAAACCATCAAAGCCGGTATCCGTCCTGAGGATATCAAGGACGACGAGGAGTTCCTGGAGAAACACAAAGACGCTACCATCACTGCGAACGTGGAAGTTTCCGAGCTGATGGGCTCCGAGATCTATCTGTACCTGACCTATAAGGGCTACAAGATGACCGCTCGTGTGAACCCCACCAGCAAGGCGAAGAACGGCATGGACGTCAAGGTTGCGCTGAACACCAACAAGCTGCACCTGTTCGATCCGTCCGACGAGTCTGTCATCCTGAACTAAGGAAACGCTCGAAGTTTTTCGACAGAACTACAATGAAAAACGGCACATGGGCAAACGCCCATGTGCCGTTTTGTTTTGAAAGGTCACGCACTGGTAAACTCCTGTTCGGTGGAGAAGGGGAGTTAAAAAAACAGCGTACGCTTAAAAGGCGCACGCTGTTTTTTTAATCGAACTGAATGCTTTCCACGTGACGAATCTTTTTATTGTACAGATAGCGGAAGAACAAAAGCGACAGCGCAAAGCCGAAGCATTCCGCGAACAGGAAACTGTACCATACAGCCCCCAAACCGCCGAGCTTGGAGAAGACAAAGGCGGCGGGAAGAAGCAGCAGCAACTGGCGAATAACGCTGATCCACAAGCTGAGAAGACCATCACCCAATGCTTGGAATACGCTGGAGAGCACAATGCCGACCCCGGCGAACAAGAAGCACAGCGAAATCAGGCGCAGTGCCGGAACACCAATGCTGAGCATGTCCTCCTTGGCGTTGAACAAAAGCAGGAGCTGTTCAGGAAACAGCTGGAAAATCACCAGGCCCAGAGCCATGATGGCAGTGGACATCACAGTGGCCAGACGAATGGAATCGGTAATCCGTTTGCGCTGGCGTGCGCCATAGTTGTAACCAACGATGGGGATAAGCGCATTCGTGACGCCGAACACGGGCATAAACACAAAGCTTTGCAGCTTGAAGTACACGCCGAAGACCGACACTGCGGTTTCGGTAAAGGAAATCAGAATTTTGTTCATGCCGAATACCATGACGCTGCCGATGCTCTGCATGATGATGGAAGGCAGGCCCACCTGGTAGATGCCGCGGATGGTGTGTGCGTGGGGCTTCATGTCTGCAAAAGAAAGGCGCACTTCATGGTTTTTCCAATGGTTGAGAACCAGCGCCACCGCCATGCCGCACCACTGACCGATGACCGTGGCGACCGCCGCGCCCACAACACCCATCTTCGGACAGCCCAGCAGGCCGAAGATCATGATCGGGTCCAGAATAATATTTACCACGGCGCCCGTCATCTGGCTGATCATCTGGTAAACGGTTTTGCCGGTCACCTGCAAAATGCGCTCCATGGTGATCTCCACGAAGCAGCCAAGGGAAAAGATGGTCACGATCCGCATGTAATCCGCGCCAGCCTGCGCAATTTCCGGGTTGCTTGTAAATGCCGCAAGGAAAAGGTCGCTTCCCAGCGCACCGAAAATGGCAAAGGCAACAAAACTCAGCAAAGTGACCAGAATACCGTTGTTCGCCACTCGGTTGGCCGCGTGATAGTTCTTTTCACCCAAACGGCGGGACAGCAGTGCGTTGATGCCCACCGCCGTGCCTACGGAAACGGCAATCATCAGGTTCTGCACGGGGAAAATCAAGCTGACGCTGGTCAGGGCGTTTTCGCTGACCATGGACACGAAAATGCTGTCCACCACGTTGTACATAGCCTGCACCAGCATGCTCAGCATGATGGGAAAGGCCATGCTGGGCAAAAGTTTGTTGATCGGGCGCGTGCCCATGATGTTTTCCTGTCTGTTTTCCATAAATACTCCTCACTGATTGAAAAATAGAAAGCCGCACAAAAAGAGGAGCACCGCCCAAAGGGTCGGATGCTCCAAAGCGCGGTAAAAACCACTTACTTGTCCATCAAACGGACATCTTCACCAAAAAAGTTCAAGCACTCACAGTTCCCAAGCAGCCGGGACACAATTTTTTCCGTATACCGGCGGTGAAGGTCAGCGTCCAGCACGATGTTGCTGGTATAGATGGTGGGCAGCCGCCGGCAGACGCGGGTGTTCACCAGGCTGTAAAGACAACTGCTGACGTAAGGCGTCAGATATTCTGTGCCCAGATCGTCCAGAATCAGCAGCTGCGCATCGCATAAGGTTGTCAGTGTATCGTTGGTTTCATCACCGCGGAAATGTTCTTTTTCCATGGCGTCAAAAGCGTTTTGCGCGCTGACATAGACAACATTGAACCCCTTTTGCAGCACAGTATTGGCAATGGCCAGTGCCAAATGGGTTTTTCCCAGACCGGCATAGCCGTACAGATAGAGATTGGGATTTTTCAGTGTAAAGTGTTCCGCATAGTCTTTGCAGTAGTGGAAAATGCCTTCCATGTGCGCCCGGGCGGAGATGCCCAGCTCCGGCAGAATGCGGTCCGGATATTTCTTCAGATCAAATGTGGAAAAACTGCAAAGAGAAAGCGGGGATGCTTCGTTCACTTCCTGCTGGCACATTTCCTGAATCAAAGCCTGCACACACTGGCAGGGACCGTTGGTAAGGCGGCCGGTATCCTGGCAAACAGGGCAGGTAAATGCCGGCTTTAACTGGGCGGGGTCGATCCCGTTTTCCCGCAGAAGCGAATCGATGGAATGCTCGCACGCGGCGGATTCCGCCAAAGCCTGATCTATCTGTGCCCGGTCCGCACCGCTTACGGAAAGCTGCGCGGCACGCAGCCCTGCCTGTGCACGCTGCTGTTCCAGCTGTTCCAACTGCGGCAGTTTTTCGCGCGCCGCCGCCCGGCGCTGGTCCGCCAGCGTCACGGCCCTTTGACGTCGTGTTGAAACAATGCCGAAGGCTCGGCGCATCATTTCCTGACGGGTCATGGCGAATCCCCTCCAATCTGCTTAAATACAGGCGCGCGGCGCGGCCCTTTGCCCAGAATGGATTTGGCGTTGGGATTGGTGGGCTGCACATTCTTAGCAGTCAGAGAACTGTCGTTGATCACGTCGCGCACAGTTTGATAGCCCTTGGAATGCCAGGCGCGCAGAATGCCGTTGACATACCGCACGCTGCTTTTTTCTCCTGCATAGGCAATGGCTTCGGCAATCATGTCTTCCTGATACTGAAAATCTTCGTACCAGGAAGCAATGGCACGCCGCTCGGCCTTGGTGAACTTGGCATCTGCCAGATGAAACAGTCGTGCGACTTCGGCTTCCCGCTGCGAGCGAAGCGCCAGCAGTTTGAGATAGCGCTCGGCAGCTTCCACCGTGTCGATTCCCTCTGCCTGCCAGCCCAAAAGCGCGCGTTCGATGTAACGGGCGCTTCGCTTGCCGAGCGAGACAAAATGCGCCACTCCCAGCAGAATGAAATCCACCGGAAGACCGTCCGCCACATACAGGGAGACCAGAATATTGGTGTCTGACTGCGTAATCACGCCGCCCATCAGGCGCTGACATTCCTGCACCAGTGCCGCAATGGACGGGTCGTTGCGGGCTGCCGCCGTCACTTCCGGTGTGGTCATATGGCTGCGGGCCGCGCTGGCACCGGCAATGTCTCCCGCGGGCACATTGCTCTCTTCACAGCTTTCCAAAAGGCCGGCGCCCTTCCAGAACAACAGCGCTTCCCGCGCTTTTTCAACACTTTTCAGGCGAAGTTCGCGGGCAAGACGGGCCGGGTCGGTCTCTCCGGTGGCAATCACCATCAGGGCAACCCGAAGCCAGTCATCCTCCAGCTGGGGAAGTTTGGCGACAACCAGCTGCGGCACAGCAATGCTGTCTCCAAGATTTTTACACAACCGATACGGCACACAACTCCCCCTTTCATTTTTAGGCATATATAATACTATAACATACATTTGCCTGGTTTGAACAGTCCTTTTGCAACGGAATCAGCAGGTTTTTCAGCCGGCAACACACAATAAAAACGAGGGACCGTTTGGTCCCTCGCGTTTCTCAGCGCACACGCACTTCCTTGATGTTGAACTCCCGCCCGCTGAGCAGTTCTTTGTCAAAACTGCCGCAGTCCGGACAGTAGCCTTTGTTTTCCACAATGGGGAATGTGACGCCGCAGTTCCGGCAGCGGCCCACGGCGGGGATGATGTTCATCTCCAGCTTTGCATCCCGCAGAAGCGGTCGCTCCCGGGCCGCCGGAAAGCAGGATTCAAAGTAATGCGGAACCACCGAGGAAATTTCGCCGATCTCCATTACCACGGTATCCACGGCCTCCACATTTTCATCCACCAAAGCCTCTTCAATGACCTTGGCCATTTCAAACACCAGACCCAGCTCGTGCATGAGAAGGCCTCCTTTTATTCGTTGTTCCCGGACACGGCGTCCTTTACGGAGCGCACGGCGATTTTGCCTACCCGCTTGATCATGTTGGGAGTCAGTTTTAGGGGAATGCCTTCGAAGGTATTGTACTCCACATGATATTTTTTGACCAAATGAATCGCGTCAAATTTGCATTTGGTGGTGCACTGCCCGCAGCCGATGCACATCTCCTGGTTCAGCTGCACCGCGCCGCAACCCAGGCAGCGTTCGGTCTCGCGTTTCATCTGCTCTTCGGTGAAGGTGCAGCGGTCATCGGCAAAGCTTGCGGCGGCCTCTTTTTTGCGCAGCGGGCGCTGGCGCGGCATGCGGTCAAAGCTTTCCAGATCCGCCGCGGCTTTGTCGAATTCTTTATAAATCCGGCGGTCCCGGCCGGCGGTCATGCTGACGCCTTCCCACACAAAGCGGTGAATGGAGATGGCTCCCTGTTTACCGGCGGCAATGGCATCAATGGCAAATTTCGGACCGGTGAAGCAGTCACCGCCCACAAACACGTCTTTCTGAGCCGTCTGATAGGTGAGAGGATCGGCCTGCGCGGTCCGGCCGCGGCCCAATTCCACGGCGCTGCCGTCCAGCAGGCTGCCCCAGCGAATTTCCTGACCGATGCTCAGCAGTACCCAGTCGGCCTCTACTGTGATGGTATCCTGTTCGTCGTACTGCGGCGCAAACCGGTGTTCGGCATCATAGACAGCGGTGCAGCGTTTGAACACCACGCCCTTGATGCGGCCGTTTTCCACCAGAAGCTCCTTGGGGCCCCAGCCGTTGTGCACAGGGATGGATTCCGCCTCGGCCTCGGCAATCTCTTCTTCCAGCGCGGGCATCTCCTCACGGCTCTCCAGACAGTACATGTCCACAGAATCCACATTTTCCCGAACAGCCGTGCGGGCTACGTCAATGGCGACGTTTCCGCCGCCCACCACGACCACGCGCCCGGACAGCGGTGTGGGCTGGCCCAGACTGACCGAGCGCAGAAAATCCACGCCGGCTACAACACCCTGTGCGTCTTCCTGCTCCAGCCCCAGCTTCCGGCCGCCCTGGGCGCCGATGGCCACATAAAAGGCCTCGAAACCCTCCTGCCGCAGCTGATCCAGCGTCACATCTTTGCCCACTTCCACACCTGTGCGGAAGACGACACCCAGTTCCCGCAGAATATCAATTTCCGCGTTGACGATTTCACGCCCCAGCCGGAACGCCGGAATGCCCATGGTCAGCATGCCGCCCAGAGTCTGCTCTTTTTCAAATACGGTCACGTTATAGCCATCCACCGCCAGGAAATAAGCACAGCTGAGGCCCGCCGGTCCCGCGCCGATGACAGCAATGGATTTGCCGTAGTCGTGCGCTTTTTCCGGTACAAACCGGTGTTCGGCGTTCAATTCCTGATCGGCGATGAATTTTTTGATTTCGTCCACGGCCACCGGTTCGTCCAGGCCGCCGCGTGTGCAGGCACTCTCACAGCTGCGGGGGCAGATGCGGCCGCACACAGCGGGGAAGGGGTTCTCTTTTTTGATGAGCTCCAGCGCTTCCCGGTACCGGCCCTGGGATGCCAGCTTGATGTATCCCTGTACGGCGATGTGTGCGGGGCAGGCGGTCTTGCAGGGAGCGGTGCCCTCCGGAGTCACATCTTCACGCGTTTCGCGGTAGTTTACGTTCCAGTGCTTGTCGGTCCACACATGATCACGTGGAGAGAGCATCTCCGGCTGTTTGGGGGTCTCACACAGCTTTTGACCCAGCTTCAGCGCGTTGACCGGGCAGTTTTCCACGCACTGTCCGCAGGCAACACACTTTTCGCTGTCTGTCTGCGCCACATAGTTGGAACGCACCATGTCCGGCGCATTGTAGTAGGCCGCATTGCGCACGGCATAGCAGCCGCAGCCGCAGCAGTTGCAGATGGCATAGGTCTCCCCACCGTCAATGTTGGGAACGGAGTGCATCAGACCGTTCTCCTCGGCCTTACGGATGATCTCAAAGGCCTCTTCCCGGGTGATTTCCCGGGCACGCCCGGTGCGAATGCAGTATTCCGCGCCGGAGTTCAGCTGCAGACACATATCTTTTTCCAGATGTCCGCAGCCCTGTCCCAGCAGGCGGCGGGAAGTGCGGCAGGAGCAGTCGGCCACAGCGAACCGCGTACTTTTGTTCAGGATCGTGGCGACTTGCTCATACGGCACGCTGTGGCTGTCACCGTCAATGGCGCTCTGAATGGGAATGACGCGCATGGGGGACGCACCCACCGGAAGTTTGGGCGAGAGCAGTTCTCCGCGAAGGCGGGCGTACTCCTCAAATGCCGCGGGGATTTCCGGATGCTTTTCGCACTGGGCGCGGTTGTTCATCATTTTTTCCATGACGCCGGGCACGAATACCGGCAGCTCGAACACATCCACACCGTTTTCCGAGTGGAAAATAACCACGCCCACCTCCGTGAGCCGGTCCATCTGCTTTTTGGTCTCTTCCAGGGTTTTGCCGCAGCGTTTGGCAATGGTCTCCAGCGGAAGCGGTTTGCGCAGTTCCAGTGCAAGGGCAACCTCGGCCATTTCGTCGGTCACGACGCAGTTCAGAACCTTGTACTCAGGGGCGTTTTCATCCAGCTTGACCAGCATTGCCACCGAGCCGCTGATTTTCTTTGCCAGCTTCAGAATGTTTTTTCGCACAGCCATTGTCTCTGCCTCCTTGTGGATTAAAGATTTTTCCATGCGCGAATTTCGTTGTCCAGCCATTGATACCAGGCATCCATGCCCTCGCCGGTTTTGGCGGACAGGGGGAATACCTGAATGTCCGGGTTTCTCTGCAGGGCGCGCTGGCGCACTGCATCCATGTCAAAGTCGAACATCGGCAAAGCGTCGATTTTATTGACCAGAAGCGCGTCGCACACCGAGAACATCAGAGGATATTTCAGCGGCTTATCATCACCCTCGGGCACGCTGAGGATCATTACGCTTTTGGATGCGCCGGTGTCGAACTCCGCAGGACATACCAGATTGCCCACGTTTTCCAAAATCACCAGATCCAGTCCGTCCGTCCCCAGTGCATCCAGACCCTGCCTGGTCATGGCGGCATCAAGGTGACACATTCCGCCGGTGTGAAGCTGAATGACACGGGCGCCGGTGGCGCTGATGGTGTGCGCGTCCACATCCGAGTCAATGTCCGCTTCCATCACACCCACACGCCATTTTTTGGCCAGTTCCGGGATGGTTTTCATCAGAGTGGTGGTTTTGCCGCTTCCCGGGCTGGACATCAGATTCAGAAGAAATACGCCCTTTTCCTTCAGCTGGCCGCGCAGCACAGCCGCTTCCCGGTCGTTGCTGTCCAGCACACTTTTTTTGATTTCAATTACCTGGAAAGCCATGGTTCTCTCCTCCATTTTCCACAAGAATTTACGCTTTTTTCTATGGTAATTGTATCATTTGCCCGGTTGGGTGTAAAACAACAACCTTGCGTTGAACCATACAACAATTTGTTGTATGATAAAAACAAAGAGCGACGGAGGGGATCTTATGCAGATGCGTGCCATTGAGTCTTTCCTGGCGTTGTACGAAGACCGCAGCTTTTCCAAGGCAAGCCGCCGGCTGTTTATCACCCAGCAGGGATTGAGCCGTCAGATTCAAGCCTTGGAAAAAGAGCTGGGCAACCGTCTGTTTGAGCGCAGCCACCTGGGCGTGGAGCCCACGGAGACAGCTCATTTGCTGTACCCGTATTACCAGCAGATCGCGGAGATTTACCGGGCGTCGGAAGCGCTGCTGGTTCCGGCGGAGCGCCGGTCGCTGCTGCGGGTGGGATTTGCCTTTGGAATCTCCAGTGCAGGCGATCCGGATTTTTTGATGGAGTTTCAAAGACAGCACCCGGGCGTATTGGTGGAAATTCAGGAGTGGAGCAAAGCGGAATGCATTCGGAAACTGCTGCACAACCAGCTGGATGTGGCGTTTCTCATCAATCCATTCCCGGAAAATCTGTTCCGTACCTGCCGGGTCACGGGGGACTACATGTACGCGGCCATGCACAAGACGCACCCTTTGGCGGCTGAGGCAGGGCCGCTGGACTTCCGTGCGCTGGACCGAAAAATTTTGCTCACGGGCTCCCCGGAGAATGCCCTGCGGCAGTTTTTTGACTATTGCTGTGCGCTGGCGCAGATCCACCCGCATGTGCGTCTTGCGTCCAGCCACAATCTGGACGTGGTCAACACCATGCACGAAGACATGGGAATCGCGACGCTGAATTCTGCCATGGCGCTGCGGGTGACCAATCCGGATATCCGCATCCGGCGGCTGGAATTGCCCTGTGCGGGGTATCTGTACGGGTGTGTGCCGCTTTATTGCGCGGATGAATCCCTGCCGGCACAGGTGCTGCGCTATGCGCAGGATCATTACGCGCGTCATCCGGTGCCGGTGCATGTAAGCGCGTCCGGACAGGAGCGAGTGAATTGTCAAACTAAGTGCAACAGGAATTGAGTTCAAAGTCCCATAATTCCCGGGCAGAATGGAAGTTAAGAAC
>NZ_JBBMFA010000043.1:0-27178 GCF_040096265.1 Ruthenibacterium intestinale | reverse complement strand
GTTCCGACGTGTGCTCTTCCGCGCCCGCTGCCATGGCAGCGGGCCGGAAAATCGGCTTTTGCAAGAATTACGCTTTGCCCACAGAGCCGAACAGCTCCATTTTCTCTTTGACGGTAGCTTTGATGGCCTCGGTGCCGGGCGCCAGCAGTTTGCGCGGGTCAAAGCCCTTGCCCTGCTGATCCTTGCCCTCTTCGATGTATTTGCGGGTCGCAGCCGCAAAGCTCAGCTGGCACTCCGTGTTGACGTTGATTTTGGAAACGCCCAGGCTGATCGCTTTTTTGATCATGTCAGCGGGAATGCCCGTGCCGCCGTGCAGCACCAGAGGAATGTGGTCGGTGGCGTTGTGGATTTTGTCCAGCGCCTCAAAATCCAGGCCTTTCCAGTTGGCCGGATACACGCCGTGGATGTTGCCGATGCCGGCAGCCAGGAAGTCGATGCCCAGGCTGGTGATCTTGGCGCACTCTTCGGGGTCAGCCACTTCGCCGGCGCCGATCACGCCGTCTTCTTCGCCGCCGATGGAGCCAACTTCCGCCTCGATGGACAGGCCGTTGGCATGAGCCAGAGCCACCAGCTCGGTGGTTTTGGCGATGTTTTCCTCGATGGGATAGTGGCTTCCGTCAAACATGATGGAAGAGAAACCGGCCTCCACACAGGCTTTGGCGCCTTCATAGGTGCCGTGGTCCAGGTGCAGTGCCACAGGAACGGTGATGTTCAGAGTTTCGACCATGGCTTTTACCATGGCGGCGACGGTTTTAAAACCGGTCATGTATTTGCCTGCGCCTTCAGAAACGCCCAGAATCACGGGGCTCTTCAGCTCTTCGGCGGTCAGGAGAACGGCCTTGGTCCACTCCAGGTTGTTGATGTTGAACTGGCCGACCGCATAGTGGCCGTCACGGGCTTTTTTCAGCATTTCGGTTGCACTTACCAGCATAATGGTGCTCCTCTCAATTTTAAATGGGGCGCAATGCACCCTTGTGAAACAATTAACTATTTACTAGTATACCGCACGAGGCGGACAAAATCAATTGCGTTTGAGTAAAAAACGAGGCGGATTTCGTCTTATTTTTCATGCGGGCTGTCCTCACCGCGCTGCGCGCGGCGGAAGATCCAATAGGAGTACACGATGGGCGCAGCCAGGGGAAGCATCCAAAGAAAGGTGATGACCGACAGGACCGTTCCCTGAAAGAGGAAGGCGCAGACAAAAATTCCCAGCCCGCAGCAGAACCAGACGGGCCCTGCAAAGCGGTGCGTGCGCCGCCAGTTGTCCTCACTGGCCAGCGTCCAGGGCACCCGCACGCCGCAAAAGTAGTTGTGCTTGAACTTGGGCATGAAGTTGCCGATGACGCAGAACACAATGCCCATGGCGCCGATGCACAGCCGGTCTACGCCCAGCGTGTTCTGCGCTTCGGGAATCAGGGCGGTGGCCAGCGTCAGCCCTACCATAAAGGTGTAAAACAGGCCAAGACACAGGCGGATGGCGGTGTAGCCGGCGGAAAATTTTTGGTAGTTGGCCCGTTTGGGGTCCAGCCGCGGCACAAATTTCAGCAAAAGGGCGATGCCGAACCCGGATGCGGCCAACAGCAGCAGTTCGCCGTAGCCGCCGTACCGGTCCACCTGCCCGCTGGCGTTCCAGTGCATGGGGATCTCGCGGGGAAGAAACGGCCCGGCGACCAGGCAGCCGGCCAGGGGAAGAAGCGCCAAGGCCCAAATCAGAATTTCCGCTTTACTGATCTTTTTCATGAGAAACCTCCCGCACCAGCCCCGCGGCCCAGGCCATAATGTCCTCTACCACGCTGGTGTTCAGTTCGTAATAAATATACTTGCCGCGCTTTTCGTCGGTCACCAGCTCCGCTTCTTTCAAAACAGAAAGATGGTGAGAGATGGTGGCATTGGTCGTGCCGAAGGAACTGGCCAGTTCGCCCGCGGAGAGAGGGCCGCCGCGCAGCAGTTCCAGAATGCGGCGCCGCGTCGGATCGGACAGCGCTTTGAATGTTCGTTCAAATCCCACAAAAGTTCCTCCTCTCCCGTCCGACGGGTATTATTTCGATCCTCATCTAATGATAAAACGGCCGGTGCCCGCTGTCAAGAAACAGGGCCCAAAGAAAAGTCGGACAATTTTTTGGCGCTGTAAAGGTGCAGGCCTTCTGTTTTTTCTCTGTGCAAAAAAGAGAAAATCCAATGCTTTCCAATCAAAAAATATCTGTTTTGAAAGCTTGACAGGAAAATTTAAACAGTTTGTTTTGTGGAAAAGTTTTTAACACACGGTTGAAAACCATGTTAAAAACCTGGTTTCAACAGCTGATTTTTGGGGAAAACTAAGAGTTTATCCACAGTTTCAACCGAGTTTTCAACATTCAAGAGGAAAAAATTACCTTTTACAAGGTGTATAACCCTCTTGTCAGAACGCAGAAAGGAGAATTATGAACCAAAGCTTGGATGAGAAACTGTTTATTTTGCCAAGGCGCGCCCCAAACTGTTCACAGGATAAAAACGCAGAAGGGAAGAAGAATCTATGAAGGGCGTTCGCCGCGATGTGGTGGAAATACAGGAACCCAAAGATGAAAACATCGAAAAAGTTCTGGTGTTCTTCAAGCCGGGCTGCCCGGCGGTTCGCTTGGGCACGCAGGAAGAGGCCGCCCTCGGATATGCGGACCGCTTGACCACCTGGCGCAAAGGCGGGGCGGGCCTGTACGGGTGGGGCGCGGGAGCCATGCTTTTGGCGGCCGGATTGTTGGCGCTGGTCCATTGGCTGCTGTGATGGGAAGAAAAAGTGAAAAAAGATAGAAAAAGCCCTGCTTGTATGCTATAATATAACAGAATACCATGCCGACGTATGCCTTTTGGCCGGTCGGCCTTGCAGGGAGAGTTTATGGAGCAGGAGAAAACCCAAAGCGGGAAAGATACAACGCTGGTTTACGGCAAAAATGCGGTGACCGAGCTTTTGAAAAGCGGCGGTGCGGTGGACACGCTGTATGTGCAGGACACCATGCAGCCCAAACAGATCGGATATTATACGGCGCTGGCCAAAGAGGCCGGGGCCGTTGTCAAGCGGGTGCGTGCTGCCAAGCTGGACAGCATGTGTGGCACCCAGGGGCATCAGGGCGTGGCAGCCTGGGCGGCCAATGTCTCCTATGTCACACTGGAACAGATTCTGGACGTGGCCAGAGAGAAAGGCGAACCGCCCTTTCTGCTGCTGTGCGACAGCATTGAAGACCCGCACAACCTGGGGGCGCTGATCCGCACTGCGCTGCTGTGCGGTGTGCACGGGGTGGTCATTCCCCGCCGCGGCGGCGTGTCCGTCACGGCCACGGTGCTGAAGTCCAGCGCCGGTGCTGCCGCCCGTTTGCCGGTGGCGCGTGTGGCGAACATCGGTCAGGCAGTGCGCGCGTTGAAAAAGGAGAACGTGTTTGTGTACTGTGCGGATATGGGCGGTCCTTCCGCCTTTGGCCAGAATCTGCGCGGCCCGATTGCGCTGGTGGCGGGCAGTGAGGGCACAGGCGTTTCACAGCTGGTGAAAAGTCTGTGTGACGGAGTGGTCTCCCTGCCGATGGCAGGCGGAACGACCGGTGTGGACAGCTTCAATGTGTCCGTTGCGACGGGTATTTTATTGTATGAGATCATGCGCCAGCGCGGCGAGTAAGCGGCCTGGGGTTTATGGAACGGAGGGTTCCCATTGAGTGCACAGCAGAATAAGGACTATGTCCGGGATTCTGAAATCGATCATATTCTGGCCCAGGTGCAGAAAAAGCGGGCCAGCGCCTCTGGGGCAAAGCCGCAGAGCGCGGCGAACCGGAAAAGCAAGGATGCCGAACTGGATGAGATCATGCGCGGCCTTGGATTTGACACCAAGAAGCCGGAATACATGGACCCCATCCTTTTGCCGGACCCGGCTGAGAACTACACCAAGGAAGAACGTGCCAGCGTCCGTGCGCAGATGAATCTTCCGGAGGAGGAAGAACCGGAACAGCCGGAGGCGGAGGAGCAGCCGGAACCGGAACCGGAAAAAGAAGAAAAACCGCAGAAAGAACAGAAGCCCGAGCGGCCGAAACCTCAGATTGACGTGTCGCTGGACGATATGGAAGAAGAGAAAAAAGAGCCCATCACGCTGGAGCTGCCTTCCATTAAGTTCTTTACGGAAACCGAGGCGCAAAAGCAGGAGGCCGAGCGTCAGCGGATCATGGAGCAGGCGGTGCGCGAGGCGCGCAACACCATTCACAATTCGGCGCAGTTTGCCATTCAGGAAGAGGTTCGCCGCCGCCTGGCGGAGATGGACCAGGAGAAAAAACAGCAGGAACAGCACGACCGGGAGAACCTGCAGCAGGAGCCGGAAGAAGTAGACCACAGCATGGACGGGAAACGGTTCGGCGACGTGGAAGTGGATGATGCTTTCCGAAGCTTCTTCGGAACCACCGTTGCCACCGACCGGGCGGCCATGGACGAAGTGACCGGCCGCAAGCGCAGCTTTTTGGGCGGTCTGCTCAAGAAATTCCGCGCGCCGGAAGAAGCGGAACTGACCGGGGAACTGGAAGTTCCGGGCGATCTGGTGTCGGCCGATGAAGCGCAGGAAATTCCCGTGCTGAAAAAAGCGGCCGAAAAAGCACCTGCGGCGTCTGCTTCGTCTGCGGACGTTTCCCCGTATTCCAAGTGGGATTCCATTACGCTGGATCTGCCCAAAAATAAAATCGCGCCGCAGGAAGGCACGCAGAAAGTCAGCGCCGCCGCATTGGCACAGGCCATTGCAGGAGCGCAGGAAGAGGATTTGTCCCGCACCAAGTCCAAACGCCGGGCGAAAATCGATGTGACGCTGACCGGCGATGATTTCGCAGTGCCTGCCGGGGAAGAACCGGAAGAAGAATGGGCACGGGAGGATATCGAAGAATATCAGAACCTTTCCGACGCCCCCGCGGTTGCTTCCAATCTGGCGGATATGCGCAGAACGCGGATCATCCGCTGCGCTGTCACAGGTGCGATTGCGCTGGTTTTACTCTATTTGGGCTTCACTGTACCGGAAGGCGGCCTGCCGCCCTTCCAGATGTTGGACGCGCATTCACAGCCGCTGTATTTCCTGCTGGCGAATTTCGTGCTGCTGGCAACCAGCGCGCTGATTTCCATCACCACCATCGGCGCCGGCTTTGTAGGCCTGATCCATGACCCGACCACGGACAGCTTCTGTTCACTGGCGGTGGCGGGCGCGCTGATTCAGAATGTGGGTTATCTGTTTATTACCGATGCGTATGACCCCGATCAGATCACTCTGTTTGCACCGGTGGCCGCTCTGCTCCTGTTTATGAATGCATTGGGCAAGTGGATCCAGGTGCGCGTGATTTGTGCGAATTTTGAATTGGCAACCTCCGGCGCGGAACATGCCGCCGCTTTTATCCTGCCCAAGGAGCAGATGACCCGGCGGCTGTGCAGCGGGCTGGGCGAGCCGGACCCCAAATTGCTGGTCAGCCGTCCCACCGCGCTGGTGCGGGGCTTTTTGAGCCAGAGTTTCTCCACCCGCATCAACGATGCGGCGGCACAGCGCCTTTCTTATGTAATGGCGGGCGCAGCGGTGCTTGCGGCGGTGATCTGCGGTGTAAAAGCCAAAGCGGTTCTGCCGGCTTTGTCCGGTCTGGCAGGGGCTTTGTGCCTTGCGGCGCCCCTGGCCTGCACCCTGGTGTATGCTGTGCCCGCGCAGCTGATGCAGCGTTTTGCGGCCCGCCACAAAGCGGTCATTCCCGGCCCCAGTGCCGTGGATGCGCTGGGACGGGTCAACACCGTGCTGCTCAGTGACCGGGATTTGTTCCCGGTGGGCAGCGTGCAGCTGCATGGCATGAAAACCTTTGAAAAAGAGCGTTTGGATGTTCTGATCCTGTATGGCGCCAGCATGCTGGTGAAAAATTGCGTAACGCTTCGGGAGATTTTCCTGCAGATCATCCAAAACAACCAGAAATTGCTGTATCCTGTGGAGAGCCTGAACAAGGAGACCGGCTACGGCTTTACCGGCTGGATTGAGCACAACCGCGTCATCATCGGCAACCGCGCCATGATGCAGCGCCATGACATTGAGCTGCCCAGCATGGATTATGAGAACAAATACACCAAAAACGGCCGTATGGCCCCCATTTATATGGCGGTGGCCGGCAAGCTCTTCGGCATGTTCCTGGTCAGCTACCGGCCCAATGCGGGCGCCAGAAAGATTCTGGACCGGCTGGCACAAAGCGGGATCAGCGTCCTGGTGCAGTCGGATGATTTCAATGTCACTTCCAAGCTGGTGGCCAGCACGTACCGCATTCCCAAGGGGACGATCAAGGTGCTGAGCCGGCCGGAATGTGACGTTCTGCAGGCCGAAACAGCCTACCGTGCGGAGAGCGAAGGCATCATGGTGCACTCGGGCACCTGCGCCAGCTTCCTGGGCGGCATGCGTGCGGCGGCCAGCGCGGCCAGCGGCGAGCGTCTGGCCCGAATCGTGCAGGCGGCGGCGATTTTCCTGAGTGCGCTGTTCGGCGTTCTGCTGGCCTTCTATGCGGGGCTCGGCAGCATTTCTCTGGGAGCGGTGCTGCTCTATCAGATTGCGTGGGCATTGCTGACTGTGGCAATGCCGCTGGCCAAGCGTCCGTGACAAACATTCGGCGGGTGAAGCGTTCGCTTCACCCGCTTTTTGTTGACAAAACGCGGAGAATCGGAAATAATGAAAATAGAAAACTGCTGTGCGAAAAGTCTGCGCAGCCTTGAAAGGAAAGGAACGATGAAAGCAAAAGAGTTTTTGCGCCAAAAAGTGGCCTTTCTGGCCAGCGTGGTGGAAATTGCCATTTCCGCGCTGGTGCTGATTGCGATTTTTTTGACCGGATTCCGTGTGGTGGGGGAATTGTCGGGCCTTGTGCAGGACCCGGACGCTTCCAGTGCGTTCAATACTTTTTTGGGTCACGTATTCAATCTGGTCATCGGCGTGGAGTTTATCAAAATGCTGTCCAAGCATACGCCGGGCTCTGCCATTGAAGTGCTCCTGTTTGCCATTGCACGGCAGATGATCGTAGAGCACACAACGCCTTTGGAAAATTTCCTCACAGTCATCACCATTGCGGCGCTGTTTGCCATCCGCAAATTTTTGTTTGTCCCTTCCTTCGGGGCACATACGCCCGACGGCCGGGAGGTCGAGCACCAGAAACCGGAAACCTAACACAGAAGACAATAAAAAACGGCATCGCCTGGGCGATGCCGTTTTTGTTTATTTTGCAGGGGTTCCGTTCTGGTCGGGGTGGTACTGTTTGCAGGTGCATTTTTTCCACTTCAGACCGCTGCCGCAGGGGCAGGGATCGTTGCGGCCGATCTTGACGACCTTGCGCACCGGCTGTTTCTGGATGCTTCCGTCGGACGCGCCGCTCTCCGAGGTGGGTTTGGCCACCTGCTCGCGCTGAATGGGCTGCTCGCGCCGCAGTTCCAGCGTCAGCAGCATGCGCGTGGTGTCCTCCTGAATGGATTCCACCATGGCGTCGAACATATTGAAGCCCTCGATACGGTACTCCACCACCGGGTCACGCTGCGCATAGCCGCGCAGGCCGATGCCGCGGCGCAGCTCTTCCATGGCGTCAATGTGATCCATCCAGTGGGTGTCCACCACGCGGAGAAGCACGACCCGCTCGAATTCACGCATCAAATCGGAACCGTAGCGCTGCTCTTTGTTTTTGCAGATCAGTTCCGCACGGTCGGTCAGAACCTTGACCACGTCTTCGATCTTCAACTCGCCCAGTTCCGCGGGGGTGTAGTGGAAATCGTCTTCCTTGGTCAGCCAGCCGCGGTAATGGTTGCGCAGGCCGTCGAAGTCCCAGTCATCCGCCACTTCGCCGGACAGGAACAGCCGGGCATTTCCCTCGATGGACATGGTCACCATATCGTGCACATTGGCCGATACGTCTTCGCCGGCCAGAACTTTCTGGCGCTGACCGTAGATGATCTCGCGCTGGGAGTTCATGACGTCGTCATACTGCAGAACATTTTTACGGATGGAGAAGTTGCGCGCCTCCAGCTTTTTCTGTGCATTTTCAATGCTGCCGGAAATCATTTTGTTCTCGATGGGCATATCTTCTTCCACGCCCATGCTGTTCATCAGGTTTTGCACGCGCTCGCCGCCGAACAAACGCATCAGATCGTCTTCCAGACTGATGAAGAAGCGGGATGCACCGGGGTCACCCTGACGGCCGGCACGGCCGCGCAGCTGGTTGTCGATGCGGCGGCTCTCGTGCCGCTCGGTGCCGATGATGAACAGGCCGCCGGCCTCGCGCACTTTTTCGGCCTCTTCGGCAATTTCCGCCTTGTGTTTGGCCTCCAGCTCGTTGTAGCGGGCGCGCACCTTGAGGATTTCCTCGTCGCTGGTGTCTGCGTGGCCGTTGCTTTCCACAATCAGCTCTTCCGCAAAGCCCTCTTTGCGCAGATCCGCCTTGGCCATGTGCTCGGCGTTGCCGCCCAGCATAATGTCCGTGCCGCGGCCCGCCATGTTGGTGGCGATGGTCACCGCGCCGAATTTACCGGCCTGTGCAACGATCTCCGCCTCTTTTTCATGGTATTTGGCGTTCAGAACTTCGTGCTTGATGCCGCGGTGCTTCAGCAGCTTGCTCAGCAATTCGCTCTTTTCAATGGAAATGGTGCCAACCAGAACCGGCTGGCCCTTTTTGTGACATTCGATGATCTGCTCAATGACAGCGTCGAATTTGGCCTTTTCCGTCTTGTAGACCACGTCGTTCATGTCCTGACGGGCCACCGGCTTGTTGGTGGGAATTTCCACCACGGCCAAACCGTAGATCTCTTCGAACTCGCCCGCCTCAGTCTGGGCTGTACCGGTCATGCCGGCCAGCTTGTCGTACATACGGAAGAAGTTCTGGAAGGTGATGGTAGCCAGCGTTTTGCTCTCGTGCTCGACGGTCACACCTTCCTTGGCCTCGATGGCCTGGTGCAGACCCTCGTTGTAGCGGCGGCCCAGCATCAGGCGGCCGGTGAATTCGTCTACGATGATGACTTCGCCGTCACGCACCACATAGTCCACGTCCCGCTTCATCACGCCGCGGGCTTTGATGGCCTGGTTGATGTGGTGCTGAAGCGTCAGGCACTCCTCGGTCACATTGCCGTCGGAATCGCCGAACAGATTCTCCTGATTGAAGTACTGAATGGCCTTGGCAATGCCGCTTTTGGTCAGCGTGGCGGTCTTTTTCTTTTCGTCCACCACATAGTCGCCTTCGACCTGGTCGTCCAGAGCCTCTTTGTCGTCCAGCTCGGCGACCACGCTCTTTTTCAGGCCGCGGGCAAAGTTGTCGGCCAGCTTGTACAGGTCCGTGCTCTTGTCGCCCTGGCCGGAGATAATCAGCGGGGTGCGGGCCTCGTCGATCAGGATGGAGTCCACCTCGTCGACGATGGCATAGGCGTGGCCGCGCTGCACCATCTGCTCTTTGTAAATGACCATGTTGTCACGCAGATAGTCAAAGCCGAACTCATTGTTGGTGCCGTAGGTCACGTCTGCGGCGTAGGCGGCGCGGCGCTGGTCGTTGTTCAGACCGTGCACGATCAGGCCGACCTTCAGACCCAGGAAACGATAGACCTTGCCCATCCACTCCGAGTCGCGCTTGGCCAGATAATCGTTGACCGTGACCACATGCACACCTTTGCAGGTCAGGGCGTTCAGGTATACAGGCAGGGTGGCCACAAGGGTTTTGCCCTCACCGGTCTTCATCTCCGCGATGCAGGCGCGGTGCAGCACAATGCCGCCGATGATCTGCACGGGAAAATGCTTCATGCCCAGCACACGCCAGGCAGCCTCACGGCAGACGGCGAAGGCGTCGGGCAGAATATCGTCCAGTGTTTCGCCCTTGGCAAGGCGTTCTTTCAGCTTGGGCGTCATGTCCTTCAGCTGGGCGTCGCTCATGGCGGCGTAAGTATCTTCCAGCGCCAGCACCTTGTCGGCGATGGGCTGTATTTTTTTCAGTTCCTTTTTCGAAAAGGAACCAAACAGTTTTTCCAAAAATGCCAATGGATCCACCTCTTCAAATTTTTTGCGCATATTTTATTTATCATACTACGCCGCGGGGAGAAGTGTCAATCGATCTGCCCCGAAAAATCCCCCTGCGCACAGCGCAAGGGGATGCGTTTACTCTTCGTGCGGATGAAACAGGCCGAAGCGGAGAAGACGCACATGGTCCTCCGGGTCGGTGCACTCCAGTGTGGCGTTGGCGATGTGGCCGCCTTCGATCAGGTTGGTGAAGCCGATCAGCTGGCAGAGCTTGCTTTTCAGGTTCAGCCGGTCGCCCTCTTTGGTGACCATGAACACATCGCCCTTACAGCTGGTCAGCACTTTGTTGAACTCTTTCAAATCAATATCATTTACGTTGACTTGCGCCATAACGGGTCATCTCCTCTGGTATTGAAATATAAATTAGTATTACCAATTTTATTTATAAGTATAGCATGAACCTCTTTTTCCAACAAGACGGCTTGTCTGCTTTTTCAAAAAAGCATTTTCTTTCCGTGTAAAAAAAGAAAAAAAGGACATGCATATCTTGCATTCCAACCGGTGATTCTCTATAATATAGGTTAGCAGAGTGTGCTAAAAAACTAACAAAGTAAGGAGCATAGCAAGTATGACTTATACGAATGAAGTAGAGCATATGTGCCCGGTCACCAAGGGCCCGCACCATGGTCCTGCGCCCATTCCGGAAGAGGGTCAGTGGGTCAAGGCCTACGAAATCAAGGACATCTCCGGCTTCACCCACGGTGTGGGCTGGTGCGCACCGCAGCAGGGCTGCTGCAAACTGTCCCTGAACGTGAAAAACGGCGTGATCGAAGAGGCTCTGGTGGAGACTCTGGGCTGCTCCGGCATGACCCATTCCGCCGCCATGGCAGGCGAGATTCTGCCGGGCAAAACCATTCTGGAAGCTTTGAACACCGACCTGGTGTGCGACGCCATCAACGTGGCAATGCGCGAGCTGTTCAAACAGATCGTTTACGGCCGCAGCCAGACCGCTTTCTCTGAGGACGGTCTGCCCATCGGCTCCAGCCTGGACGACCTGGGCAAGGGCCTGCGCACCATGACCGGTACCATCTTCTCCACGAAGGCCAAAGGCGTTCGTTATCTGGAGCTGACCGAGGGCTACATCACCAAGGTCGCGCTGGACGAGAACAACGAGGCCATCGGCTATCAGTTCGTGCGTCTGGGCAAGATGATGGAAGACATCCGCCACGGCAAAGATCCGAAGGAAGCCTATGAGAAAAACATCGGCACCTACGGCCGTTTCGCGAATGCCGCCAAATACATCGACCCGCGTGAAGAGTAAGAGAGGAGGAGACAACAATGGCAAAATTTGAAGGACAGGAACGCCGCATGCCGAAAATTGAGGCATGCCTGAAAGAAAACAATCTGGGTACCCTGGACGACTGCCGTCAGATGCTCCTCGACAAAGGCATCGACGTGGAGGCCATCGTCAAAGGTGTGCAGCCCATCTGCTTTGAGAACGCTGTCTGGGCTTATACCCTGGGCACCGCTATCGCCGTGAAACGCGGCCTGAAGAACGCGGCCGAGTGTGCCGCTGCCATCGGCGAGGGCCTGGAGGCTTTTACCGTTCCCGGTTCTGTGGCTGAGCAGCGCAAAGTTGGCCTGGGCCACGGCAATCTGGGCGCCATGCTGCTGCGCGACGAGACCAAGTGCTTTGCCTTCCTGGCTGGCCACGAGTCCTTCGCGGCTGCTGAGGGTGCCATCGGCATCGCCCGCACCGCCAACAAAGCCCGCAAGACCCCGCTGCATGTTATCCTGAACGGTCTGGGCAAAGACGCGGCCTATATCATCAGCCGCATCAACGGCTTCACTTATGTGAAGACGCAGTATGACTACAAGACCGGTGAGCTGCACATTGTGGAAGAACGCGCCTTCTCCGACGGCGAACGCGCGGCTGTCCGCTGCTACGGCGCGGATGACGTCAACGAGGGCGTGGCCATCATGCGTCACGAGCACGTGGACGTTTCCATCACCGGTAACTCCACCAACCCCACCCGCTTCCAGCATCCGGTGGCCGGCACTTATAAAAAGTGGGCTGTGGAGAATGGCGTGAAATACTTCTCCGTGGCTTCCGGCGGCGGCACGGGCCGTACCCTGCACCCGGACAACATGGCAGCTGGCCCGGCTTCTTACGGCCTGACCGACACCATGGGCCGTATGCACTCCGACGCACAGTTCGCCGGTTCTTCTTCCGTGCCTGCGCACGTGGAGATGATGGGCCTGATCGGCGCCGGCAACAACCCCATGGTCGGCATGACTGTGGCTTGCGCGGTTGCTGCTTCTCAGGTCTGAGTTTTTCCGTTTAATAAAAGGGGCTGCCCGTTTTTCGGGTAGCCCTTTTTAGTCCAAGGGAGATGAAATGATGAAACATTGGAGTGGGGTTTTGCTGGCAATGCTTTTGACTCTGGGGCTGATGTCCTGTGCGGCTGACAGCGGCGTGGCGCCTTCATCCTCATCTTCTGTGTCTGCATCAGAGGCAGGGACTTCTTCCGTTGTGCAGGCACCGGAAGCACCTTCCGTGGATATATCCCTTTCGGCTCCGCCGGTACAGGAGCAGGAAGAAGACCTTTTGGATGCGCTTTGGACGCGTTTGAACGCGGACGAATGGGATGAAAAGTGTTGGATGAGCGGACGGAATCTGATTTATTTTGTCCGCGAGAACGGCGGCTATTTTTACTATGCAGGCACGTTGGACTCCGGTGTGGGAGGTATGCGTGCCATCACCGCCGCGGAGCAGGTGGACCAGGATACCTACCGCCTTTCTTTTTCCGCCAAGGAAAATGCGCTACAGACCTTCTTCTTTGAGAAAGATGTATTGCCGCATTTGTACCTTCATTTCGCGGAAGACCAGCTGGAAGTAAGCGAAGTGTATCCGGCATATATCGCTGTAAGCAACGATGAGGGAGAAGGGCAGACGTTCCAGTGCCGTCTGCCTACCCAAGAGGAGAAAAAGAACGGCGAGGACCGCATGCGGGAGCTTTCTGAGACAGAGACGTACTATCCGGCAAGCGGTGAAGAAACAGAGTTGGACACATATACGTATCAGACGCCGGAGAGCGTTCGCGAGGCAAATTCCTGAAAAATCGTCGGGAGACAGAGGGCTCAATGAGCCAGCTGTCTCCCAATTGCGTTATACAGGACAATGGTGTCCTGTATATGGTAGGGGGACGTGGTATGGTTCCCATCCGCTCCCATGGTGACGACAATGTATTCACGACCGCCGATTTCGGCGAAGCTGGCCAGGCAAAGCCCGGCGGCTTCGGTGTAACCGGTTTTTCCACCCAGAATCCGCCCCTGCGCCAGCGACAGGTCCTGCCCGCAGGCCAAAAGGGTACTGGAAAGTTCCAATCCGCTTTCCGTGCAGTAGGTGGGGGTGGTCAGAATACCGCGCAAAAGATCGTTTTTCAGCACGGCGTTCAAAAGAAGCGCGATGTCCGACGCAGTGGAGTACATGCCCCACTGGTCCATTCCCCAGGCGTTTGTAAAATGGGTGTCGTCCAGCTGCAGCGCTTTGGCACGGTTGTTCATTTGTTCGACAAAGTCCGCTTCACTGCCGCTTACAAATTCGGCCAGAGCTTCGGCCGCGTCCGCTCCGGAAGGAAGCAGCAGCCCGTGAAGCAAATCGCGGATGGTGACGGCCTCACCGGGAGCAAAGCCTGCCATGGCCGCATTGGCCGCGATCAGATTGCTGTAGCATTGGCTGCTGAGAGACGCGCGCTGTTCCAGGTCAGAAGTGGTTTCCACCGTGACCAGCGCGGTCATCAGCTTGGTCAGCGAGGCGGGCGCCCGCCGCCTGGTTCCCCGGGCGTATACAATTTGACCGCTTTCACGGTCCAACACGGCAGCGCTTTTGCTGGTCAGAGTCAGCTGATCCAGCTGCTGCCAGCTTGTTCCGGCCTGCGGTGCCGGCGTTGCGTACAGATAGAGAAAAGCAAACAGACCCAGACACGCGATTGCCAGAAAGAAAAAACAGCCTGTGTGGCGTTTGGCGGCTTTCCTTCTCTTTTTCAAGAATGTCCCCTCCTTTTGATCAGGTTCAGTATACGGGGTATTTCTTGAAAAAATCTGAAGAAAAGCCGTCTTTTTTCAAAAAAGTTGACTTGGAGGACCGCATGGGAGAAGAAAAGACTGCCTTCCTTGCGCGCCGCCGGTGTTTGTGTTATCCTGTTTGCCGGGAGGGGATTGGATTGATCCGATTGATTGCGACGGACCTGGACGGAACGCTGCTGAACGATCAAAAGCAGCTGCCGCCGGATTTTTTCAGCATTCTGCAGGCTTTGAACGAGAGAAACATCCGGTTTGTGGCTGCCAGCGGGCGCAGTCGTCAGGCGCTGTCCTATGTATTTGGAAAAGCCCTGGAACACATGACGCTCATCTGCGACAACGGTGCGTTCTGGGTGGAAGAGGGAAAAAATACCTTCCGCAGTGACCTGCGGCCGGAGGATGTGGCGGCAGTGGACGCAGCAGTGCAGACGCTGGGGCCGCGCGTGCGCGCGATTTTGTGCGGGACACGGCACACCTATATTCGGGACTTCCGTGATTCCGCGGAACTGACGGCCCGGCTGGCGCTGAGTTATCGGGATTATGAAACCTATACGGACCCGGCTTCCATCGATGACACGATCTTTAAAATTGCCGTGTGCGATATGGAAGGTGCGGGGCAGCACGCCTACCCGGCTTTGCGCGACCGGTTTGAAGGCAGGCTTCAGGTGGTCTGGTCCGGCCCGGTGTTTCTGGATATCATGAACCCGGGCATCGACAAAGGCGCGGCGCTGACCGCCATGCAGAACAAATGGGGAATCGCCCGGGAGCAGAGCATGGCTTTCGGCGATTTTTACAACGATGCGGAGCTGCTGCGCGCGGCTCAGTACAGCTTTCTCATGGCCAATGCAGAACAGGGAATGGCGCCCTACGGCCGTTACCGTGCTGCCTCCAACAACGACTGTGGCGTGACCCGTGCCATCCGCCGCTATGTGCTGGAAGAAAAACCGCTGCCTGCACCGGGAAGCGCGTGGACAGATTGAAAAAAGCGCCCGGAATCGTACGATTCCGGGCGCTTTTGAATTATCTGCGGCGTTTGAAAAGAACGAATGCGGTGATGAGTATCGCGAGGAGCAGAACGCCGATGACAACATACAGAATGGGGCTGACCACTTCGGCCGGTTGCACGTCGCTCTGAGATGCAGAGGACGAAGAAACCGCGGTGCTGGTGGAAGAAGAGGATGCGGAGCTGCTCTCTGTGCTTTGGGAACCGGAGTTCTCCGCGGATTCGGACACAGAAGAGGAGCTTGCCTGCGGCTTGCTGCTGCCGGTGGCGCCTTTGGACGGAGAAGTGGTCTGGGTCGTGCCTCCGCCCATAGTGTTTCCGGAGGGCTGCGAAGTTGCCGGTTCCGAAGAAGAACTTTCGGAAGAAGAGCTGGACGAAGAGGAGGAACTGTCATCCGGGACAGGGTTCTGGCCGCTGTTGCCCACGGTCAGTTCCACGGTTTGGGCCTCTACGCCGGGTTTGTCGCTTCCGTAGGCTGCATTGGCCAGTTCCAGCGAATTTTCCACCACGCTGACCGAGGCCGCCGCGCCCGCCGTGTCGCTTGTGGTGAGAACCACGGACCCCAGGCTGACGGTATTGTCGGTGAACAGCCGGTCGCGGCCGGATACATAGAGATTCAGGCGACCGGTCTGTGCGTCGTAGCGATATTCGTGCACCGAGCCGGCCAGCGCGCCGTCAAAGGCGAACTGCGCGCTGGTCTTTTCAGCGTCACCGCCGGTCAGCTGAACCTGAAAGCTCAGCCGCAGGGACGTCACGCCGCTGTCGGCGCCTTGGGGCAGCGTTACAATGACGCCGGCGCTGTCCTGCCGGGGTGTCAGCGTCACGGTTCCGCCCGCGGCAAATGCGCCGGCGGGCAGAAGGACGGTGAACAGCACGGCGCACAGCAGCAGGCTGAAAAAGTGCTTTTTCATGCGTTGACTCCTTTATTGTTCAATGGTGATATCGGGAAGCTGCTCAGGCAGACGAACCGGAAGGGTATCGCTGACCAGGCGCTGTCCCTCGTTGGTCAGGGCGTTGTCCACGCGGTACAGCTCGGCACGCACCTGTGTGGGAAGCTGTTGGGGCAGCTGATCCGGCGTCAGCCAGTAGATCCAGCGCCCGTCGCTGGTTTCGCCCAGTTCGCCCTCTTCGGGGACAGGAGCGAGGATGATCTGTTCGCTGAGGATGTTTCCTTCGGCGTCGATGTTGCCGACCACGTTGCCGGCCTCGTCGTACACCATTACCACGTTATAGGCGGGGTTGCCCTTGTACGTGCCCATGAACAGGATGGAACCGGCCGGAATGGCTGCGCCGGTCTCCTTGTCGTACACGTAATCCGCCGTCAGGCGGCCGATGGCGGGCACGCCGTCCTCGGTGGCGCTCAGCTCAATGTTGTCGCCCGTGGGGCCGAACACATCCAGCTCAGACACGGAAACCTCACCCTTGGGGGATTTTACGGTCAGGCGCAGCTGCTGGGCGTCGTAGGTGCATACCCAGGGGTCTTCTCCGTTGGTGAAGAACAGCTTGGCCACGCCTTTTTCCGGTGCAAACGTACCGGAAGCCACAGTGGTCCACACGCCGTTGTTGGAGACATCCACCTGGTACTCCTGGATGGGAGTTCCGTCGGTGACGGTATAGCGCAGACCGGTCACGGCCAGCGTCTGGTGGAAGTCCAGCGTAATGGTGGCCTCGCCGGAGGCGCTGCCGGTGTAGGTGGTGGCGGCGTCGTTGTCCAGAATGCGGGAGATGGCGGATTCCGCTTGCGGCGCGCAGGGGTCTTCCTCGGTGCCGGGGGCGGTGACGCCGTCATCCGCAGAGGTCATGTTGGTGGAGGCACTCCACATGGTTTTGTCATAATCGCCTTCGTGGGCAATTTTCACCGGCTCCAGCGTTTTTACCGCAGAGCGGTTCAGGTAGCGGTCGATCACAGCGACCTCATAGGTCACGGTGCGGTTGTTCATGGTCGTCACGGTGTCCGTGAAGGAAGTGCCGGTGGTAAAGCCGACCACCTGACGCTGGGGCTGACCGTTTGCATACGTAACACGGGCGATCTCGTAACCGAGGATCACGTCCGGGTCTGCGGTGCTGGTCAGCTGCAGATGGACCTGGTTGGGAACGGATGCGTCCACCGCAGCAGCGGTGTCATCGCCCACCACGTTCAAGCCGGTGACGGCTCCGGCAGCGTCCGGATGGGTCAGCGCATAGTCGCGCGCACTGTCGTTCACATAGTACACCGCGCGCTCTTCCGCCGGGAACTGGGCCAGATAGGCGGCCGTGGTTTCGTCGGGAATCAGACCCCAGCGGGTGAAGAAGTCCGTCAGGTCTTTTTGCGCGGCCGCACCCGCCAGACGCATGAAGTTCTGGTCCGCGCTGCCGTTCAGCGTCAGGGCCACCTCTCCGGGTGCCTGAGACGGGTTGCGCGAATAGCTGTCCACACGGGCAAAGAAGCGATTGGCGGCAATTTCCGCATAGCTGTCGTACACCTGATACTCATAGCCGGTGTCGTACGCCAGGTGCAGCTGCCAGTACATGGCCAGCTGCGTGAATACGTCGCTGGAGGGGCCGGTGGTGTTGCTGGTCACCTTTTCATAGACCGCGTCGTATCCGAACCGTACGCCCTCATAGGACTGGGAGATCTGCGAGAAGTAGTTGTTGGTCACCTCTGCCACGGCATAGCTGCCCTGGTTGATGTTGTGGCCGATTTCGTGGGCGATGCCCCAGCCGAACCACTGGCCGCCCGTATAGCGGCCGTTTTCGTCCAGCACCATGGGCGAACCCTGTGCCAGACCGGGCACAGAGCCCCAGCCGATGCCGATGTGGTTGCCGGCCGCGTACATGAACGCCCCTGCAAACATGCGGTGATAGCGAATGTTCAGATGCTGGGCGGGCAGACGGTTTTTCTCGCCGGCGTCCGCGGCGTCCGTCAGACCTTTGTGCTGATAGAACACCGTCATCATCTGGTCCATGGCGTCCAGAGAGTTGCACAGCTGACGGGCTTTTTCATCCAGCGAACCGGAGAGCCCGGCCAGAAGCTGCTGGGCGGAGACCGAGTACATCATCTGGTCCAGCACGATGTCCGTGGCGCCCAGAATGCAGTCTTGCTCATTGTACGCGAAGTCCACGGCTGCGATACCGCTGCCCTGGTGCAGCTCGTCATGGCTCTGCTTCAGCGCAGCCACCTGCTGCTCCAGCTGCTCTACGTAGGTGCGGGTCAGCGCCAGGCGCTGCTGGGCGTCTGTCACGCCGTGGAGATCCAGCACGGCAATGGGCGTTCCGCCGCTGACGCGTACAGAGTACTGATCCGCAGCATTGCTGCCTACGTACTGAATGTACAAAGCACCGCCCTGTTCGGTATCCAGGGTCTGAATCTGGGGAATGGTGATCTCGTTGCGGCCCACGTTCAGAGAGATGGGCTTGGACTGATAATTGGAAACCTCAGCGTTGTACTGGGTGGCAATCAGCTGCAGGTTGGTCTTGGCGCCGGTCTTCAGCGTGTTGTGACCCACATAGATCACGATCTGCTCGCCGGCGTGGGCGGTTACGCCCAGGGGCTGCCAGGCGTTCAGACCGGTGAAGCCCAGATGTTTGTCTGCAGCGGCTGTGATGGTCGGATCGATGGAAATCGTCTGGCGCAGCTGAGAATCCAGCAGGCCCTCGGCGTTTTCCAGTTCTTTCAGAAGGTTCGTGTATTCCGGATGTTTTTCTCCGCTGACCGGGTCGGGGGTATCCAGCCGGGTGCGAAGCGCAGCAATGGTGTCCGCATTTACCTCCGGTTTCAGGGTGATGTGCAGATCGTCTGCGTACAGCGCCAGAATGTCATCCTCAATGCTGTCGTACGCGTAGAAGCGCACCTCCGCAACCGTGACGTAGCTGCCGCCGTACAGATGACCTACGCACAGACGCAGGGACTGGGTGGTCACACCGCCGGGAATCTTAATATAGTAATATTTGCGCCCGTTTTCGCTGGAACGCTGGCCGATGGTCACGCCGGAAATCTGCTGTTCCTTTCCGTTTTCATCGGTGGCATACAGGCGAACATGGCCGTACATGCCCGCGTCTTCGGGCTGCGCCAGGGCAATGGCTCCAATGTGGTAAGTCTGGTCAAAGGTGAAGCGCAGACCGCCGTTATCGGGGTAAACCGCTCCGTCGTCCCAGTCGTTGAGCTGGTAGAAGGAAGTGTAGTCATTGTCGACCACACCCAGAGCGCTGGAAGCGTCGCCTTCATCCAGAGGGCTGTCTTTCATAAAGCCAACCTTGTGCGTCACAGAGGTGATGTGGGCAGTCGTTTGACCTGCATCTCCGGCGGTGTTGATCAGCTGATAGGCGGGCAGGGTGGGCGGCGTCACGTTGACGGTAGAAGCCGCCGCAACCAGCGAGGCATCGCCTTCGCCCAAATCATTGACGCCGGTGACATACACCTGATAGCGCGTGTTGTTTTTCAATCCGCCAATGGTGTAGCTGTTTGTCTCGATGCCGCGGACGCAGATGTATTCGCCGGTGTCCGCCTCACGATAGTAAAGATTGTAAGTATCGGTATCGTCCATGGCTTTCCAGCTGGCTTCAATGCGCTGGAATTTGCCGGTCAGGTTCAGATAATCCGGTGCGGCGGGCTTTTTGGTGGCCTCGGGCCGTGCGATGACCGCGTCGCCGTAGCCGCTGCGCCATTCGCCATTCAGGGACTGTACCTGTACCGTGTACTCTGTCTGGTTGACCAGCTTGTCACCGGCAAAGCGGGTGATGGTCAGCTGGTTGGTTGCGGTTTTGTAAGTCTCCTGTACACCGCCGTGCTGGACCAGCACTTCGTATCCGGTCACGTTGACCGCGTTGTCCCAGGTCACAGTAAATTCACGGTGGCCATTTTCCACCCGAACGTTGGCGGGAATGTCCATCTGAGGGGCAGGGATCCGGCTCTCCATGTCGTTGAGAAACTCCACCTTGGAGATTTCCGCCAGATTGCTGCTGCCGGAGGTGGCCGTGATGCGCAGAGAAACCTTCTTGACGGCAATCTGTCCGCCGAAGTCCACCACCAGGGTGCCGTCGGCCTGCTGCTGCACGCCACCCAAACGGGCCAGTGTGGATACGATGCTCACGGGGATGTCCATCTCGCGCTCAACGCCGTCGGCGTCCTCATACACCACGTGGATCGTGGCCTGAGTGACGGTGTTGTCCGTGCCCAGCGGCGATTGGATGCTCATTCCTTCCATGACGACCGGAGCCTTGTCCTCTCCGGCAAAATCAAAGTCCAGAACCGCGGGGGTATCGGGCGTGATGGCGCCGGCGGTGTTCTCCAAAAGAACGCTGCCGGTGCTGTTCAGTACCTCGTTTACATCGCCCTGAATCTGCGTCTGCTGACCGGCGGCGGTCTGCGCCAGCGCGGCGGGCAAACGGGTGGAAAGGAAGGCCTGCCGGCCGACGCCGGTATTGTAGCTTCCGGCCAGAAGCTGCAGGTCCAGCAGATCAACGGTGCCGTCTCCGTTCAGGTCGCAGCTGCCGTCGTATCCGTCGCTCTCCAGAACATCGATCAGGGAGGACAGGTCGGTGCCGTCCACCGTGCCGCTGGCGTTCACGTCGCCAATGAGCAGCACACCCGGGGCTTTGCCGCTCTGAAAACCGGAAATCTGATCGGTGTACAGCTGCATTTCGTACACAAGGCCGTTTACTTCAAAGCTTTGTGTATATGTTGCAAAGCCGGCTCCGCGCAGCGTCAATGTATACGTTCCGTTTTCCAGTCCGCTCAGGCTCAGCTTGCCCATGGGCAGCGTGTCGGATGATGCGGCAGGAAGCAGAATTGTTTCGCTGCGGGCACTGGGGCCGTCCAGCGTCGCCTGGAACGAAGTGTCCTTTTCCAGGGGCAGGGCGGCGATGATGGTGATTTCCAGCGCGCCCACCGGGGCACCGGGCTCTTCTTCTGCCTCCTCGGCCAGTGTCAGAAGCTCCGGGTCCTCTTCGCCGGGTTCCTCTTCGGGTTCCGCCTCTTCCGGAAGGGCTTCTTCCGCCTCCACCGAAGAATCGGGTTCGGTGAAAGCGCCTTCCGGCTCGGTCTCCTCGATGGGAGTTTCCGGCTGCGGGTCCTGAGAGGAAAGCTCTTCTTCGGACTCGCCGGCAGCCGATTCGGGCTGGGGTTCGGTCACACTTTCCGAGGGCAGTGCCGGAATCTCATCTGCCCAAGCACGAGGCGTTTGGGCGGCAAGCGAGAACACCAGGCAAAAGCTCAGTAAGTAAGCGGTTGCTCTTTTCAATGTTGCACGTCCTTTCCGAATGATGCGCCCGGACAAAGAAAAAACCGGAAAACAATTTTGTTTCCCGGCGACTGATTTCTTTCAAAATCCACTTGGGCGCCAAATACTAATAGTATCTTGTGCTATTAAGTATAAATTCGAAATACGGTAAAATACAAGCGGAAAGAGTTGGTTCGTTGCATTTTCCATGAAATGCACTAAAATAGTGGATGTTTCGAAAAGGTTTCTTGCGTTTTGACTGATTTGTGACCGATGCGGTTTTATACATAATATTCATTCTATGCAGCAGAAATATGCATGCTGTCTTTGCGGAAAATGTTGGAAAGTGGAATACGAATCGGCAAAATTTACCGGGAGTTGAGCGAAACGCACAGAATCTGAAGAGGCAAAAGTCTTTTGCTGTTAAAATTCACGAAATGATAAAATATACAGGCTATACCCTTGACTTTGCATAAATATGCGCATATAATGAGAGCACAGTGAAAGAGACAAAGCCGTGAAAATACACGGTGCTGTTTTGGAGGAGAGGAAGTCTTATGATGAAAAAAGTTGCAGCCATTTTGGCAGCGTTGACCATGGCGTTCAGTTTGGTGGCGTGCGGCGGTGAGCCCACGGTGAACAGCGATGTTTCTATGGAGACAGGTTCCACGTCTGCAGGTTCCGCTTCTGCGGCGGATTCCACCTCTGCGGTGGAAGGAAATGTAGCCGAGCACACGGTAGAAGCCATTCAGGAGCGCGGCAAGCTGATCGTGGCAACCGAGAGCCAGTACGCACCCTTTGAGTTTAAAGACGTAGAGGGAAACATCGTTGGCCTGGACCCGTCCATCATGCAGGCGCTGGCCGATGACCTGGGCGTGGAGCTGGAGATCATGGACATTGCTTTTGACGGCGTTGTGCCTGCAGTTCAGTCCGGTGCGGCCGACATCGCACTGGCCGGTCTGTCCGCTACGGAAGAGCGCAAACAGAGCATCGACTTCAGTGATCTGTATTTTGAAGGCGGCCAGGTGCTGCTGGTACCGGCAGGTCAGGAAGAAACCTATACGCAGATCTCCGATTTGGACGGAAAGACCATTGCAACGCAGAAGGGCACCGTTCAGCAAACGCTGCTGGAAGAGCAGTTTCCCAATGTCACGGCGAACCTGCTGCCTCAGTTCCCCGCAGCTGTGATGGAGCTGGTGGCCGGCAACTGCGAAGCGGTTCTGATCGATAAGGTGAGCGCCGAGCAGTATGTGAAAAACTACGAGGGCATCGGCATCAGCACGCTGGTGATTGAGTCGGACGAAAGCGGCTTCTGCGCAGGCGTGATGAAGGGCAATACCAGCCTGCAGGAGTTCATCAACGAAAAAATTGCCGAGTACGAGGAGAGCGGAAAGATCTCCGAGTGGTATGTGGAAGCGATGGAGAAAACTTCCGAGCTGGGCATTGAGTAAGCAGACAAAATGCACGATCCGGCGGAACGCAGGCCGTTCCGCCGGAGTGTTTTGTTCTATTGTAAGGTAAGAGGAGGAAGTTATGAGCAGCATTTTCTCGTTTGAGACCATGTGGAAAATATGGCTCAAATATTCAAGCTTTTATTGGGATGGCGTAAAGAACACCCTTCTGGTCTCCTTTTTTGCGGTGTTGATGGGCGTCTGCCTGGGCCTGCTGATTGCCGGCGGCCGTATGTGGAAGCCCGCCAACACGGACGGAAGCCTGAAGAAGACGCTGAAAGGTGTGGTGCGCTTTTTGTGCACCGCCTATGTGGAAGTGCTGCGTGCTACTCCGCTGATGGTACAGGTCATGATCATTTATTTCGGCGCTTCGGCCGCCGGCTTGAAATTTTCGGATACGAACTTCACCATTCTTTTCTGGGGCCTGATTTCCGTCAGCCTGAACTCGGGCGCATACCTGAGTGAGGTCATCCGAAGCGGCATCGGCGCTGTGGAGGGCGGCCAGCTGGAAGCGGCCCGCGCCATTGGCCTGACGCAGGGCCAGGCCATGCGCTATGTCATTCTGCCGCAGGCCATCCGCAACATTCTGCCCGCGCTGGCCAATGAGTTCGTCACCATGATCAAGGAGACCAGCGTTTTGAACATGATCGGCCTGCATGAGATCATGTTCCGCGCGGGCGACGTGCGCGCTGCTACTTACCGCAGTCTGGAGTGCTATGTCATCGCTGCGATTCTGTATTTCATCATCGTGTTCCCGCTGTCCAAGCTGGTGGCCGCGTTTGAGAGGAGGATGAGCAAGAGTGTCACAAGATAAGCTCATCGAGGTCAAGGGCCTTGAAAAGAAATTCAAGCATCTGGAAGTGCTCAAAGGCATCTCCATTGACATCTGCAAAGGGGACGTGCTGGCGGTGATCGGCCCGTCAGGGTCTGGTAAATCCACGTTCCTCCGCTGCCTGAATCTGTTGGAGGTCCCCACCGGCGGCCAGATTATTTTTGAAGGCGTGGACATTACTTCCAAGCAGACGGACATCAACAAAATGCGCCAGAAGATCGGCATGGTGTTCCAGAACTTCAACTTGTTCAACAATATGACCGTGATGGACAATATCACGCTGGGACCGACGAAAATCAAGGGCGTGCCCAAGGCGGAAGCGGAAAAAAATGCCCTGGAGCTGCTGGGCCGCGTGGGCCTGGCCGATCGCGCCGGGGCGTATCCCATCCAGCTTTCGGGCGGCCAGAAGCAGCGTGTGGCCATTGTGCGCTGCCTGGCCATGCAGCCGGACGTGATGCTATTTGACGAACCCACCAGTGCGCTGGACCCCGAAATGGTGCACGAAGTGCTGGACGTCATTCAGAAGCTGGCACAGGACGGCATGACCATGGCCATTGTCACGCACGAAATGGCGTTTGCGCGGGAAGTGGCAAGCAGAGTGATTTTCATCGACGAGGGCGTCATTGTAGAGGATGCCGCGCCGGAAGAATTCTTTGCAAACCCCAAAAATCCGCGCCTGAAGGATTTTCTCGGCAAGGTGCTGTGATGGAAAAAGACGATTTTGCAAGCAAAATCGTCTTTTTTTAGAGCGGGCAGAACGTGACAAAGTCACTTGACGGGACTGCCTCAGGCTGGTATGATGCAAAAAAGAACTTTCCCGGGAGGTTTTGTATGAAGAACTGGAAAAAAACGTTAGCGGCAGTGCTGGCTGCGGCCATGCTGGCCGGCTGTGCATCCGCGGGCGAAAGCGAAAGCACATCTTCTTCGTCCCAGACCCCGCCGTCCTCATCTGCGGCCAGTGAGTCGCAGTCGGTTCAGGAAGGGTATCAGGTGGACCCGGAATATGACGGAACCGATACGCCGGTGGATTTCAGCGAACTCTCCGCGCAGGATCTGGACGGGACTCCGGTGGACGCTTCGGTGTTTGCAGACTATAAGCTCACGGTCATCAACGTGTGGGCCACTTATTGCAGCCCCTGCCTGCAGGAAATGCCGGACTTGGGAGAAATCGCCCAGGAGTACGCGGAAAAAGGCGTGCAGGTGATCGGCATTGTGGGCGATGTACTCAATTCGGACGGAACCATCAGCGACAGCCAAATGGAAAAAGCCGCGCAGATCGTGACGGAAACCGGTGCGGATTATCTGCATATTCCCATGGATCTGGACCTGTATCGCAGTGATTTAGCGTCCAGCCTGTATGCGTTCCCTACCACTTATTTTGTGGACAGTGAGGGAAAGCCTGTGGGCAATGCACTGGTGGGAATGATTCCCTCCAAAGAGGCCTGGCAGGCGTATATCGACGCGCATCTGGATGCAGTGGAGCAGGCGGGCTGATATGAGCGAGCGGGCGAAACGATGGTTGGCAGCCGCACTGCTGGTGGCGGCTGTGGGGATGATGGCAGCCGGCGCTGTCCGGGGCGAAGTCCAGCAGGTCTGGATGAAGGCGAGTAATATTTGCATGGAGTGTATTGGTCTTGGCTAGTTGGCTGAAACAACAAAAAAAGAATCTGCGCCTTTGGGTCCAGATCGCATTTGCAGCGCTGACCAATGGCTATGTAACGGGTTTTTTAAAGGGGCGGATTTATTCCGGCCCTTTCAAACAGTTGTGCGTGCCCGGGCTGAACTGCTATTCCTGCCCCGGTGCGGTGGGCGCCTGTCCCATCGGTGCGCTGCAGGCGGTGTTAGGCAGTTCCAGTTTCCGCTTCTCCCTGTATGTGTTCGGGTTTCTTGCCTTTGTGGGGACGCTGGCAGGGCGTTTTGTGTGCGGCTGGCTGTGCCCGTTCGGCCTGGTGCAGGACCTGTTGTATAAAATTCCTTTTCCGCGCAAGCTGCGCCGCCTGCCGGGCGACCGCTTTTTAAAATTCCTGCGCTATGTGCTTCTGGCGGTGTTCGTCATTCTGTTGCCCTTGGTGGTGGTGGATTTTGTCGGGCAGGGAAAGCCCTGGTTCTGCAGCTATGTCTGCCCCAGCGGGACGCTGTTCGGCGGCATTCCGCTGGTGTGGCTCAACGAGGGGCTTCGCCGTTCTCTGGGGTGGCTTTACGCCTGGAAAATGGCACTGCTTGTTCTGGTTCTGGCGCTGTCTGTGCTGGTCAATCGCTCGTTTTGCCGCTATGCCTGTCCGCTGGGAGCTGTGTACGGCCTGTTCAATCCCATTGCGCTGTATCGGTTTCAGGTGGATGTTTCCAAGTGTACCCATTGCGGCGCTTGTCAAGCGGCGTGCAAACTGGACATTCCGGTGTGGAAGACCCCCAACTCCACCCAGTGCATTCGCTGCGGCGCCTGCCTGAAGGCCTGCCGCTTTGGCGCACTTCGTTCGACGTTTTCCCTGAAAAAACCGGACAGTTCATTCCCGGAAAAAGAGACCCGCTGACAGCGGGTCTTTTTTTATTGACATATTAGTAACTAGTTGCTAATATAAGAAAGAGGTGTTGACCATGGAAAAGTGGATGCAGGAATACGGTTTGGGGCGCGCAAAGCAGGAGAAAGGATTGTTTGCAAGTTTGTTTATTCTGCAAAACCGCCTGCAGACCGCCTTTGATAAGGAGCAGGGTGAATTAACACTGAAGCAGTTTATGCTTTTGGTCATGGCGCGCCAGGCGCAGATGCACGGAGAAAGCCCCACCTTTATGGAACTGGGACGGATGCTGGGGTGTTCCCGTCAGAACATTAAGAAACTGGCGGCCCTCCTGCAGAAAAATGGATTTGTAGAGCTGCGCGCCAATGCGGCGGACCCGCGTGCCTGCGCCATTGTTCCGACCCCAAAAACGGAGCAGTTTCTGGCAGACTATGCGCACGTTCATGAGGAGAAGTTGCATCTTTTGTTTGCGGATTACTCGGACAAGCAGCTGAGCCTGTTTTATGAATGTATGATGAAACTTTATGAAGGCACCGGGCGGATCGAAGCCGGGGGAAAGGAGATGCAGCAATGAATGCCGTGGTGATCTATCGCTCAAAATATGGCTCCACCGCCCGGTATGCCCACATGCTGGCGCAGAAGCTGGAGTGTCCCTGCCGTGAGATCCGAGGCCTGAAAGTGGAAGAACTGGCCGGCTTTGATACCGTTCTGGCGGGCGGCGGCCTTTACGCCGGCCGTGTATCCTGTGTGCCGTTTTTGAAAAAATTTTGCGCGAAGATGCCGCAAAAGAGGATTTTGGTTTTTGGAGTGGGAGCTTCCCCTCTGGATGCTGAAGAAGTGGAAAAGATTCGTCGCGCCAATTTTCAGGGCCCGTTGGAGCACATTCCTTTTGTGTATTGCCGGGGCGCCTGTGATGAGCAGGCCATGACCTGGAAAGACAGAACCCTGTGCCGGTTGCTGCGCCGCTCGCTGGAGAAGCATCCGCCTGCCTCGATGCCGCCCTGGGCCGAAGCGCTGCGGGAGGCGGACGGAAAACGCTGCGACTGGGTGGATGAAGCCTTTCTGCGGCCTCTTTTGAATCAGTTGTGAAAAAAGGCCGGGGCCGTGCGTCAAGCAC
>NZ_JBBMFA010000042.1:0-2006 GCF_040096265.1 Ruthenibacterium intestinale | reverse complement strand
TGGTGACCCGTGGGAGAATCGAACTCCCGTTTGCGGCGTGAGAGGCCGCCGTCTTGACCGCTTGACCAACGGGCCATTTTTAGTGGCTGTCCTACATTATACCTGTTCCGGCCGCCCGCGTCAAGAGTTTTCTGCAAATTTCTCACCACATGGGCGCCTGCCGGATCTTGTCCCAGCGGCGGTGGTCCTGCCAGTACTGCCGGCACACCCAGTCCTCGGCCTGCCGCATTCCCTCCTCGGTCAGGGCGAACCGGGCCGATACCACACCCTCCGGGTCGGTTTTCTCCAGGCACCAGGGCCAGGGCCACACCACGGCCTCCAATTCGTCGTCCGCCAGGCGAAACTTGTACTGCATTCCGCTGTGAGAACCGGAATACGACTTGTTGGCCCGGATCATGGTCATGCCCGGGATGACGGCAAACTTTTCCTGCTGGCTGTTCTGCGGCATATGCGCCCCTCCCCTCTGTGCCGTTCCATTATACCGCCTTTTGGCCCGGATTTCAACGCGCCTGCTCTGCTTGACAAAACCTGAAATATATGTAACAATTGTTACACAACATCTGTTACCTGAAGGAGGGAGTTCCGATGCCGCCCCGGGCCCGCATTTCAAAGGAACTGATTTTAAACGCTGCGCTGCGCATTACCTGTGAAGAGGGGTTCGAAGCCGTCAACGCCCGCAGCCTGGCCGCTGCGCTGGGCTGTTCCACCCGGCCCCTGTTCACCTGTTATCCCGGCATGGAGCAGCTGAAGCAGGATTTTCTGGAACATGCCTTTTCCGTTTATCTGGACTATGCGCAGGCCTGGCAGCGCCGGGAGCGGGAAGAGCCCGCCCTGGTCTTTCCCCTGTCGTACATCGCCTTTGCCCGGCAGCAGCCGCGCCTGTTCGAAGCGCTGTTTGTGCGCCATATGGACCTGGACATGATACGGCCGGAAGACTTTTACCGGGAGCCGGGCAACGGGGACCGCGCCGCGGACTTTGCCCGGGCGGTGGGGCTTGCGCCGCAGCAGGCCCGGGCCGTGTTTCTGGACCTGTTTTTCTACGCCCACGGCATGGCCGTGCTGACCGCCGCGGGAAAAATGACGCTGGAACCATCCGACGCCCGGGCCATGGTCAGGCGGATGCTGGAGGCCCGGGTGCGCCGCGAACTGGAGGAAGACCATGACCGACCGGTATCTGATTGATTTTTACACCCATTACGACGAGGACAGCCGCCTGTGCACACGCCACGGGTCGGTGGAATTTCTGACGACCATGCGCTACATCCGCCGCTATCTGCCCGCCGGGGGCCGCGTGCTGGAGATCGGCGCGGGAACCGGGCACTACTCCCATGCGCTGGCCCGGGACGGGTTTGCCGTGGACGCGGTGGAGCTGGTGGAGCACAACATCCGCCTGTTCCGCCGGAACACCCGGCCCGGCGAAGCGGTGCGCATTGTGCAGGGAAACGCGCTGGATTTGAGCGCCTTTCCCGACGACCGGTATGATGTGACGCTGCTGCTGGGGCCGCTGTATCATCTGTACACCCCGCAACACAAACGGCAGGCGCTGGCCGAGGCCATTCGCGTCACCCGGCCCGGCGGTGTGATTTTTGCCGCCTATGTGATCTCGGACGGCTGTCTTCTGGACGAGGGCTTTCTGCGTGGAAATGTGGACGTGGCCGCCTATCTGCGCGACGGTCTGCTGGAGCCGGGCACCTTTGCCGCGCGCTCGCAGCCGAAGGACTTGTTTGAGCTGGTGCGCAAAGAGGACGTGGACCGGCTGATGGAGGCTTTCCCCACCCGGCGGCTGCACTACGTTGCGTCGGACGGCTGCGCCCTGCTGCTGCGGGACGCGCTGGACCGCATGGACGACGCGGCCTTCCGGCTGTATCTGGACTATCACTTCGCCACCTGCGAACGCCCCGACCTGCTGGGGGTGACCAGCCACGCGCTGGACATCTTTCAAAATGACCCTGCGCTTCGTCCCGCAATGGATGCGCCGGTGGAAAATGAAAAGAGCGATTTTATAT
>NZ_JBBMFA010000041.1:0-16399 GCF_040096265.1 Ruthenibacterium intestinale | reverse complement strand
GCCCGGGCCCCGCGGCCGCGGCGCAGCGTTTCCAAAATGGCCATGCCGTATGCCTGCCGGTACGCGGTGGACCGATTGCGCAGCACCTGCGCGTCACAGGCCAGCTCCAGATTGCGGTTGGCCGCCCGGGCCATGAGCCACACCAGCGGATTGAACCACTGCATACCGCAGGCGATCATCAAAAGGAATTTGAACCACAGATCACCCCGTTTCAGATGGCGGATCTCATGGGCCATCACATAGGGCAGCGTTTGGTCCGGCTGGCACCCGGGCAGATACACCGCGGGGCGCACAAGACCCGCCGCCATCGGCGAAAACAGTTCCTCCGCCCGATAGACACGGACAGGCCGCCCGGCCTCGGCCCGGGCCATCGCCTGCAGGCTGTCCTCTGCCGGAACGCGCCGGCTGCGCAGGCGCGCGGTGTACACCCCGTAAGCACCCAGCCGAAGCCCCAGTGTGCAAACCGCCCCCAGCGCCCACACATAAGGCAGCAGACCCCACACAGCGGACAAATCCAGAGAAACCGCCTGCTGTTCCGTCTTCTGCTGCGGCTGCGCGGTCCGGGGCACGGGTTGGGCCGTCTCCGCGTCCGCCGCCACGGTGATGGCCGCGGGCATTTCCACCTGCACAGGCGCCGCGGGAAGGCTCACATCCACCGGAAAGGCCAGCCGCAGTGCCAGCACCAGAAACGCCAGGTGGAAAAAGTGGGGAGAAATATGCCTGCCCGCCCAGCGGCGCAGCAGCAAAAGCCCCACGATCAGGCCGCCGGTCCAGGGAACAAGTGCCAGACTGGTGTAAAACAAATCACGCATCATGGGTTTTCCCTGCCTTTCGGATCAGCTCTTCCAGCTCGCTTAAATCCTCTCCGGACAGAGTTTCTTCCTCTACCAGCGCCGCGATCATACTCTTGACCGAGTTTTGATAATAGCGGCTGAGCAGGCCCTTTGTCTCCTGTCTGCGGTACTCTGCTTCGCTCACCAGCGCCTGATACAGCGTAAACCGCCCCTGCCGGGTGAGCTCTACAAATCCCTTGTCCGTCAGGCGGCCCAAAAGGACTTTCAGCGTACTCAGCGTCCAGTCATGAGTCTGGCTCACATCCTGCCAGATGCGGGCCGTGCGCACCGGGCTGTGGTACTTCCACAGCACCAGCATTACATCCCGCTCGGCATCCGGCAAACGTTCCAGTTTCTGTTCCATCCTGTCCCCTCCATTCATCTACATTTGTCGTTGAATCCACTTTACGCCTTTCGTTTACATTTGTCAATGAAAAAATTGTGAACAAAAAAAGAGGCCGAAGCCTCTTTTATCGAACACCGGTCAGATCCTTGATGACCTCACCGGCTAAAATCATACCTGCAACCCCCGGCACAAAGCTGACGCTGCCCGGGGCCGGGCGGCCTGCCGTGCCTTTGCTCTCGCCGCCGGCCATGGGCGTGCGGGCAGGCTCGGTGCTGTACACCACCTTCAGGCTGTGCACGTCCCGCTTGCGCAATTCGTGCCGCATGACCCGGGCCAGCGGGTCGCCGCTGGTCTTAAACAGGTCAGTCACCTGAAAACGGGTGGGGTCCAGTTTATTGCCGCAGCCCATGGCGCTGATGATGGGAACGCCCGCCGCTTTGGCCCGGCAGATCAGCTCCAGTTTGGCGCTGACTGTATCAATGGCATCCACAATGTAATCGTACTCCGTCAGGGGATACTCCCCTGCATTTTCCGGCAGATAAAACACCGCGTTGGCCGTGACGCACGTCTGGGGGCGAATGGCGTGAATGCGCTTTGCCATCACATCCACCTTTTTCTGTCCCAGGGCATCCACCGTTGCCGCCAGCTGCCGGTTCAAATTGGTGACGTTCACCTCGTCGCTGTCAAACAGCGTGATATGCCCCACGCCGCCCCGGGCCAGGGCTTCCACGGCGTGGCCGCCCACGCCGCCCACGCCGAACACGGCCACATGGCAGGCCGCCAGCTTTTCCACGGCCGGCCAACCCAGCAGCAGGGCGCTGCGCGCCGACATTTCTTCCATATTGCTCTCCCGCCTTTCGGGTTTATTGTACCCCGGAAGAGCGTGTTGCGTCAATTCTGCGTTTTCGAACCGTGCGAAAAAGCACAGCGCCCACCGCCGCCGCGGCCAAAATCCATTTGACTGCATCGGAAACCTGTGCCAGCGCGCCGGTGATGACCGGCCAGTTTTCACCGGCCAGAGCGCCAAGGCCCACCAGAAGAAGGTTCCAGGCAGTGCTGCCTGCCGTGGTCAACACAAGGAACGGCACAAAGCGCATCCCCGCCATACCCGCCGGAATGGAAATCAGGCTGCGCAAAATGGGGATGCAACGGCAGTACAGCACACTGGGCCAGCCGTGGGCGGAAAACCAGTCCGCCGCTTTCTGCACATCTTCCTGTTCCAGCTTCAGACGGCGGCCCGCCGGGCCGGACAGCAGCGCGTTCAGACGGGCCGGGGAAAGCGCGCGGCCCAGCCCGTACAGGATCACCGCGCCGGCCACGCTTCCCCCGGTAGCCGCTGCGATCACGGCAGGCACCGTCAATGCCGTGCAGCTGGTGAGAAAGCCCGCAAACGTCAAAATCACTTCGCTGGGAATGGGCGGGAACAGGTTTTCCACCGCAATCAGAAAAAACACGCCCCATGCACCGAAATGTCCCAATACATCCAACACCATCTGCTGCACAGCCATCCCTCCTCGCCCATGTTTATGCGGCGAAAGGCCAGCTGATGCCAAAAAGGCCCGCACACCGTCCCCGGTGCGCGGGCCCTGTCTCATTTTTTAGGAAAGCCGCCCGGAATGGACAGCATGTCCACCGGGATATCGAACACATACCGCTCGTAGGCGTTGATGACCGTAGTGGCCCCCCGCTGTGTCCGGCGGGGAATGTCCTGCCCGTAATTCATGTGCACATGGCCGTGCACAAAAAACGCGGGCTGATAACGGTCCATCAAATCGTTGAATGTTTGGAAGCCGCGATGGGCCATGTCCGTTCCGTCGTTGATGCCCTGGGCGGGCGCATGGGTCAGCAAAATGTCAAACCCTTTGTTGCGCCACAAAGCGTATTTCATGCGTGCGGCGCGCAGGCACATCTCCCGCTCGGAATACTGAAAATGCCCGGGCCGATAGCGCATGGAGCCGCCCAGGCCCAAAATCCGCAGGCCGCAATAGTTGTAGATCTTGTCTTCCACACAGATGCAGCTGCAGGAATCGGGCGGATTCTTTTTGTATGGCTCGTCGTGATTCCCATGGACGTACAGAATGGGGGCGTGGCTGAACGTGGCGAGAAAATCCAGATACTGCGCTTTCAGGTCACCGCAGGACAGGATCAGATCGATGTCCTTCAGTTTCTCCGGCTGAAAAAAGTCCCAGAGATACTTGGACTCCTCATCCGCAATGGCCAGAACCTTCATTTTTCCCCCTCCCCTTCTTTGGTCACGCCCTGCAGGCAGACCATGGGCTTTGCCGCATCGATCAGCTGGTCGAACTCGGGGATCTGCCCCACAACGTTGTCCACCAGCCAATCCATGCCGATGATCTCTTCCGGCTCAAAGCGGTCGCCCTCTTTCAGGCGCACCGTACCGTTTTGATCCACGATCACACCGGCAAACGGTTCGAATTCACTGGAGCTGATGGCCTTGCGCAGCAGTTCCACCAGCCGGGTCGTGCCCTCCGGCAGGCTGCGGGAGACGATCACTTCCACCACACCGGCAGACATTCCCCACCAGTAATTGATGGCGTGTGTGCCGGACTGGTCGCCGTCCTCTTTCCAGCGCCCGTCAAAAATGCTCTGGATGATTTTGATGTAAAACTCGCCCCAGTGCCAGAAGGGCATGGCCAGATACTGCTCCTGCCCGTCTTCGGCGATGCGGTACAACCCGAACTCCCGGGGCGCATCGCTGTCCGGAGCGCGCAGGTCGATGTTCGAAATCACATGCACGCCTTTTTCCCGGAAAGAGGCGTCCACATCACAATCCTTTACGGCGGTCCATTCCAGATACACCTTTGCCCGGGGATTGGTCATTTTCGCGCCCAACGCAAAAGCGTTGATGCCCGCCGTCATCCCATAGGTGGGATAGGTGGCCACATAGCCGATTTTGTTGTCGTCCGCGATGGCGCCCGCAATGGCTCCCAAAAGGAACTTGGCCTCATGAATGCGGCCGTAATAGGTGCGCACATCCGGGTGAGTCATGTTCAGCGAGCAGTTCAAGAACTTCACCTGCGGATACTTGACTGCCGCTTTCAGGCAGTCTGCCATCAGTTTGGGCGTGGTGGTGAACACTACGTCGCAGCCGGCCTTCACCGCCTCTTCCAGTTTCTGCTGGGCATCTTCGCCCACACACACATCGTTGAAGGTCAGCGTCTTGACCCGGTCGCCGAAGGTCTCCTCCAGCTGGCTGCGCCCAAACTCGTGGGAATAAGTCCACGCGGACGTTGCCGGTGTGCGCTCGTTCAAAAACGCCACCTTCAAATGCGACGGTCCCATGGGCAGGATCTTGTTGAACAGGCTGCGGGACTGCTCGGGCGTGGGCGACATGGACAGCTCCACGGCGTCCTGCTCGGTCAGGACCAGCACTTCCTTCCAGATGCGGGACAGATCTTCACTCATCTTCTGGGTGGTTTTCTCCTTGACCGCGTCGTAACCGTACACGTTGATATATGCCAGCAGCGCGTCGCTGGAAGTGATGGGCAGCTTCTCGCCGCCGGCCGCCTGGAATGCCGGCGCAAACCGCAGATACACCGAGGCCAGTTCCTTGCGTTCGGCCTCCGTCCAGCGGCGGTCCGTGGGGCCGGTGGCCTCCAGAAGGCGGGTGAAGCCGCCCTCTTCCGTAAACCAGAAATAGTTCAGCTGGGTATGGTCGTAAAAGTTGATAAATTCATAATAAATCCGGTTTTCCTTGCTGTCCGTGGGAACGGGCACAATCCGCGTGACGTTGGCCCAGATGCTGGTGGCACCCAGGTATTTCAGAACACTGACGCGCTTGTTGCCCTCCTGCACGTAGAACCGGTTCATGAACTCATACACCTTGATGGGGTCGCGGATGCCCTCGTTCATCTGAATGCCATACAGATTCATCCACTTGAAGGCAAACTCGCTGTCGTCTTTCAGCAGCGGCATAAAGGAGCGGGAAAACGCCGCCCGGCGGCCCTTCGCCTTGGTGCCCACAATGCGGTCGGCCGGAATTTCCACCACGCCGATGGGCTGCTCATATTCCACGTCCACCTGCTTGAGCAGATCGTCCAGCACCTGCAGATAGGGATAGATGCCCTTGCTGACACATTCACGATAATTTCGCTGGCCCTGTCGCATGGCCTTGCGATAATCTTCTACATAGTACAAAGCAAACCCCTCGCTTTCAATGTTTCATTTTCACTTATGCGCCGATCAGCGACAGCGTCGTACCCGCGGCACACAGCACCACCAGCACGGCCAAGGGACGCTGAAAGCGCCGCTTCGTATCCTCCAGGCTCTGCCATACGCACAACGTGACAAACAGGCAGGCCATCAAAAAGAAAAATGCCGTTCGGTCGCCGGACTGCCACACGGTGGGAGAGAAGCCCAGCATGGCCCGGGAGGCAAAACCGCCGCACAGCGCTGTGCCGGCTGCCCAGGCCCGGGCACTGTGGCCCAGCGCCAGATAAAGATTGACGATGCACACGGCAAACACCGCGCACAAAAACAGGAACGGCAAATACCGCTTCCATTCCCAGGCGGTCACCACCGTGACGGTTCCCTTGACCGTCAGCCCGTTTTTGAAGAAAGACAATTTGGGAAACAGCTGCGTCAGCGGCTGGCCCAAAACGCCCAAAACCAGCACCGCGGCGACCGGGAACAGTCCCATCAGCCGCGCCGCCCAGCAGCGGTACCGGGCCCAGATCCCGCAGCACAGAGCCGCGCACATCAAAAAGAATGTCATTTCCCGGGCATAGATCACACCGGACAGCGCGTTGGAAATGCCCAGCTCCGCATTCTGGAAAAAGCCTCGCATGCCGAAATCGATAAACCAGCTGGTGGCCTCGCCCGCAGCCCGGGCCGCAGTGCCCGGACAGGTCAGCGCATACACGCCGTTGGCCGCCACCACCGCCAGCTGCGCCCACACCAGCCAATGGGGACGGCGGCGCGCTGCGGCCTGCCACACCAGCAGTCCTGCCAGGCACACACCCACCGCGACCATGACCTGCTCCATGTTGGCGGCATACAGCATCAGCAAAAGCGAACCCGCCGCGCTCCACCAGGGGATGCTTTCGCCCCGCAAGGCATGGGCCAGCGGCTGCGCCGCGGCCAGGGCGGCAGTCAGCGGCCAGACAAACACCAGTGTGGTGCACACCCAGCCGGCGCTGGACAGCTGCGCCCAGTCATAGCAAAGCAGCAGGCCGGCGGCCATCCATCCCACACGGGCCGACCGGTGCGCATTCAGAAGGCGGGCGGCCAGCCACGCGTCCAGCGTGATCAAAACCGGGTCCGCCAGGCGCCAGATCCAGGTGGGCCAGGATTCCACGATGCACAGGACCGCCTCCACCAGTGTACGGGCGGACCAGGTGGAATAATGCCAGAGGGAAAAGTCCCACAGAGAATATTTTTCCAGCATGGTGGCATACATGGGGTCGTCCCCGGTGCCCAGTGTCCACTGGGCATGAAGCGCCAGCATCACAGCCAGCAACACCAGGTACGGCAGGCGGGCATCCCGCCAAAGGCTGCGCTGTTTCATTGCGCCACCTCCACTCTGCGGCCGGTGTGCACCAGCGCATTGTGCCCATCGTTGCGGTAGGCGATGCAAATCTCGTACTCTTCGGCCGGATGCTCCAGCCCGGACGCCTTTGCCCGCGCGGAAAAGCCGCCGTACTGTGCCAGCGGAAGGCCGGTGGCCTGCCGGGCAGCCTCGCTCTCCACCATCTGGGTGGGCAGCAGGATATAGGTGTCGTCCTCTGCATGATACAGCACCACACGGGTGTCCACGGATTCAAAGCGCTCGCCTTCCACCGCCGCATACCCGTCCACACAGAGCACACCGTCCTGAAGGGAACACGCCGTGTCGAACACAAAGCCGGCGGGTGCCTGCTGGGTATATTCGGCCGGGTCCAGCACTCTCACCGCGCGCAGCCCCCAGGACCACAGCAGCGTAAACGCCGCCACGCCGCAAACCGCCAGCGCGCACAAAAAAACAACCACCCGCTTTTTCGCGGGGACAAATTGCTGCATAAAAGACCTCCTGCGCGGCTGCGCCGCGTTCTTGTTCTATTGTCCAATGTTCCCCGCCGTTTGTCAAGAATCAGGGGTTGCAAATCTTTTCATGCACTTTATAATGAGAACCAGAGACATTTTTTGACGGGAGGAATTTTTCATGCGTCCAATGAGACGAGTGGACCGGAAGACATCCCAGGAGGACGCGGTCCGCATTTTGCAGGAGAGCGACACCGGCTTTTTGTCCACGATCAACGAAGACGGCAGCCCTTACTGCGTGCCCATGGCCTTTGTGTATCTGGACGGCGCGTTGTATTTCCACTGCGCCCGCGCCGGGCAGAAGCTGGACAATCTGCAGCGGGATGCCCGGGCCTGCTTCACCTGCGTGCTGCACAGCAAGACCGCCCCGGCGGAGTATACCATTTATTTTGCCAGCTGCGTGGCGGAAGGCACGGTGCATGTGGTGGAAAGCGAGGAGGAGCGCCTGCGTGCCAAACGCGCTTTGACCGAAAAATACTGTCCCGACCATCTGGACTGCCCGGCCTATGACCGCATGATGCGCGGCATGCCCGCCATCGTGATTCTTCGCATGGATCTTTCCGATCTGTGCGGAAAGGCCAACAAGGGCCAGCTCAAGCACGTGGACGTGCCCGGCGTGGAATGAGAAAAAGGCTTCGAAGCGATTGCTTCGAAGCCTTCTTTTTTTAATACTGCCAGGAGTTGAACTCGAAAGCGGTGGGGCATTTTTCGCCCTTGTCTTCGCTTTCCAGCAGCGCTTTGTATTTCTCATAGATCTCCGCAGCGCCCTCGGTCTCATAATAGGGCTCCACACGGCTTGCCTCGGTGAGGAAGTGGTACACGTCCCGGCCCATGGCACGGCCGCGGCGGGTGTGCATATCCAGCGCGTAGTCGGGCACTTCAAACTTCTCGCCCACTTCGAACTCGTGGATGAGCAGGTTTTTCACATGGTCGCTGGAACGCTCTTTCTTCTGACGGCACAGATACCGGATGGCATGCACAAAGAACATGGGGCGGTCGCCGTCGTTGTAGGGGAATTCCTGCCGCATTTTGAACAGCGTGTAGATCAGGTTGGGTGCTTCGGGGTTGCCGAATCCGATGTCCTCCACGCTGATGCACAGCAGGCGGCGCCACAGTTTCTCCTCAAACTGCGGGCTGGTGATGTACATCTCATAAGCAGCGTGCAGCGCGTCCTCTTCCTTTCCGCGGCGGATCGCTTTCTGCAGCATCGCCACCATCTCATCACCGGCATGACCATTGCGGGTCGTGATCTCGGACCAGGGATCGTAAGACATAAACTCGCTCATAAAAAACCTCCTGAAAATCAGTCGTATTCGGCGCGTACAGGGCTGCCGAAAAACGGCAGCCCCGGGTGCGTCGTTATTCCTTTGTTGCGCCCGCGCTCAATCCTTCGGTGATCTGCTTGTGGAAGATCAGGTAAAGGACGACCGTGGGAATCAGCACCACCACAATGGCGGCGGCCAGCGTGGGCCAGGAGCCCTGCTGCGCACCGGCGTAGTTCATCAAAAAGGTGGTAAGGGTTTTCAGCTTCGTCTTGGGCATATACAAATAAGGCACATACATGTCGTTGACGATGTTCACGATTTTGATGATGATGACCGTGGCGGTAGCCGGCATCAGAAGCGGGAAAATAATGCGGTAGAAAATGCGGAAATAGCCGCATCCGTCAATCAGCGCGCTCTCGTCCAGCGCCTTGGGAATCTTGCTGACGAACTGCATGTACAGGTACAGCTGCATCAGATCCGACGCCACATAAATGATGATGGGGGCGCCCAGCGTGTTGTACAGGCCAATGCTTTGAATGACCTTAAAACGGGCGATCTCCACCACAAAGGTGGGAACCATCATTCCAAGGTAGAAGCAGCCCATAATGAGCTTTTTGAAACGGAATTCAAAGCGCTGCAGGCAGTAGGCCGTCACAGAGCCGAACAGTACGTTGAAAAAGATGCTGATGACCAGAATGATGCCCGTGTTTTTGAAGGCGTCCGGCAAAAGCTTTGCGCCCAGAACCTCAGCGTAGTTGTCCCAGGTCCACTCGCCCAGAGCGGGAGGCAGGATCGCGGAGGTATTGCCCAGCTGGACCTGTGTTTTCACCGAAGTGAACAGCGTGACCAGCAGCGGTCCGATGACCACGGCAATGATGACGGCGGAAACCAGATATTTCACGCACAGGATGAGAATGCGTTTGAGTTTGTCCAGATTCATGACGCATCCTCCTTACTGCCGGAAAACTTTTTTCAGTACCACGTTCTGGAACAGATAGACCAGGATGACGATGACCATGATGGCTACCGCCATGGTGGCCGCCATGCCGAAGCTGTTGTACTTGAACGCGGTGTCGATGGTGTACAGCGTAAACGTGGACGAAGCATAGCCCGGTCCGCCGTTGGTCATGATGAACGGAATGTCGAAGCACTGCAGCGTGCCGCGAATGCAGTCAAACATGACGAAGCTGAACACCAGCCAGATGGACGGAAGCTGAATGCGCCACAGCTGCTGCCAGGCGTTGGCCCCGTCAATGCGGGCCGCCTCCATCACCTCGGTGGGGATGGACGTAAGCCCTGTGGAAAACAGCACAATATGATAGCCGCTGAACCGCCAGGCTGAGACGGATGCCAGCACAAAGTTGACCACCTTCGGGTCGCTGAGCCAGCTTTGAATCCAGCTGCTCAGGCCCAGGCTGGTCAAAATGTCGTTGAACGCGCCGTTGACCGGCGAGAAAAAGTAGGAAAATGCATACGACATGCCCACGCCGTTGATGATGAAGGGCAAAAAGGCAATGGTTTTGACCAGGCCCGTGCCCTTGAATTTGGTATTCAGCATCACCGCGATGGAAAGTTCAATGGGGATCATCACCATGTGCACAGCCAGGTAGATGAAGTTGTTGCGCAGCGAAAGCCAGAGGTCCGGCGATTTCGTGAACATATCAACATAGTTCCCCACACCGACAAAATCGCGGTGTGGGGAAATTCCATCCCAGCTTGTGAAGCTCATGGCGACCAGATCAACGGAAGGATAAACCACAAACATCAAAAGCAAGATCACCGGAATGGCCAGTGACAAGACGATGAAGCGGTTTCTGCTTTTTCTGATCGACTTCATATAGCTGTCCTCTTCAGTTTCAATGGATCGATTATTCCATGCCGAGTTTCTCACGGGCGGCGGACCAGTCCGCGTTCAGCTTATCAAACGCGGCTTCCAGGTCAAAGCCCTCGGTCAGCATCTCGGTGCCGACTTTATTGTAGTCGAATTTGCACTCGTTGACAATGGCAGTGTAGTCGTCCGCGCCGCCCATGTAGGCTACGATGTTGACGTTGGTCTGCGCCTCGTCCGCATAAGCCATGTACGGATCTTTCGCCTTCTCAGCGGTGGTCATGGTGCTGTCGCTGGACAGTTTCTGCACATAGTCGGGGTAGAAGTCGTTGAAGTAGAACTCCAGGAAGGCTTTCGCCAGCTCAGGATTCTCAGAGTTGGTGGTAACGCCCATGAAGAAGTCGCCCTGCGCGATGTGGTTGATGGTGCCGTCCTCACCGGTGTAAGGCACATAGAAGCTCTTCAGATCGGTCAGGTCCACGCCGCTGGCTTTGATCTTGGCCAGGCCCATGGAGTTGTCGATCATCATGCCGGCCTGTTTGTTCAGGAACAGGCTCAGAGTCTGGTCATAGCCCAGGCCCAGGGGATCGCTGCCCAGAACGCCCTTGCTCAGCAGCTCGTACACTTTGGTGTAAGCCTCACGGATGGGCTCGCCCTCTGCAAAGGGCTCGTCCACGGTAGCCATGTAATCCCAGTAGGTTCCGTTGCCGGAGAAGCTGGCCGGAGAGTACTCCATCAGCGGATACATGGGCCAGCTGTCCTTGGCGCCCATGCCGATGGCCATGAAGGAGGGATCGTCCGCGCCGTAGTAGTTCTGCAGGGTCTCGCAGACCGTCACAAACTCGTCCCAGGTCTGAGGAACTTCCACGTCGGCTTCCTCAAACAGGTCGGACCAGTAGTACACATAGTCGCTGGAGATTTTCTCGGGAATGCCGATGACCTTGCCGTTGTACTCGCAGTCCGCAGCCAGAACGTTGTTGGCAGCAGCCTGGGTGTCGCTCAAATCCAGCATGTAGTCGCCGTACACAGAGAAGTAACGGGTCTGCAGATACATCAGGTCGGGCAGTTCGTTGGCGGAAGCACGGATCTTCATCTGGTTGAAGTACTCAACGTCATCCTTGAACTCTTCGATCTCCAGATCCACGTTGGGATACAGCTCCTGGAAGCGGCCTTCCAGGTCCAGTTCCTCATAAAAATCGATGGCCTCGTTGTCCCAGGTCGCAAAGGTCAGGGTCGCTTTGATGTTGGGATCCAGCTCCCCTTCCGCCACAGCGCTGCCGGACGCGGCAGAAGACGCGGCCGTGCTGCTGGACGTGCTTGCGCCGCAGCCTGCAAACAGGGCAGCCGCCATGCAAACGCTCAAAACAGTTGCAAAAACTTTTTTCATTGCGTTGGTTCCTCCTAAAATTGTTTGTTCAGAGTCCTTTTCACACACCGGATACCCCGGTGACATCATTGAGCATACCATAAAAACTCCGCGCCATAAAATGACGCGGAGTTTATTTTATTGATATTTTTTTACATTTTCTTTACGGTATTGTTTCGGCGTGACTCCCGTCACCTTTTTGAAGACACGCATAAAGTGTTCCACGTTGTTGTAACCCACTGCATCAGCGATCTCATACATGCGCATGGCGCTCTTTTCCAAAAGGTCCTTGGCCGCACTCACCCGCAGCTGGTTCACGTAATCGGAATAGGAAACCTCAAACCGCTTTTTAAACAAAGTGCAGAAGTATTTTTCGTTGTAGCCGCTGTGCTCCGACACTTCTTTCAGAGACAGGTCCGCCCGCATGTAATTGTCATCCACATAACGTTTTGCCTTCAAAACGGAATCCGGGAAGCGCTGGTCGTAATTGGACTCAAAATATTCCATGATCCGCCGCAATGCCGAAGTGAAATAAATCACCAGATCCCGCTGGGTCTCGATGCTGTGCAGCCGGTCGTACAGCTGATGATCCAGGCCCAGTTTATAGGCGATCTGCATGTCGTAAAAGCCCATTTCATAGTACAGGTTGTACAGGTACAATAGCGCCAGCGACTGGCCCTGTGCCAGCGGAAGGTCCTGCATGGCCCCCACCAGTTCGGTCTTGTAGCGCTCCACCCCGGCGAAGTCTGCGTTCATCACCGCCCGAATAAACGGCATGCAGCTTTTGGCCTGACGCAGCGCTGTCACGGGGTCAAAACGCGCGTAATAACTTTCGTCGTAAATGCGGCCCGGCCCCAGAACGTAACGCAGCGTGGTGTTGGTCTCCGCCTGCTCCAGCACGGTGTAAAAGTTTTCCGCCGGGCGCTTGTGGGGAATGGCCACACCCACCGTGCAGGAGATGTTCATATAATTTTTCCACGCCTTCTGCACCAGAGAGAAAAACGCCCGCGCCTTGTCCGCCGTGCGGCCCGGCTGCGCCAGAGAGTAAAACAGAAAATGGCGGGAGACATCCAGCGAATAGAAGCCGTCCGTGGGCTTCATCTGAGGCATCTGCATCACAAGCCGGGTCAGCGGCTGCGTCAGCGTGGCATGCACGTCCCCGCCCAGACGCGGCAGCTCCCGGTACACTTCATCCAAAAAGAAGCAGCCGATCACATATCCCTGCTCCAAATCTCCCAGAGACCGGGGATCTGCATTGTGAAAAAACACATCTCCGAAAACCGCGCTCACATTGGGCAGTGCTTCCGCTGCCGGCTCTTCCGCCGGACCGGCGGGCAGTTTTTCCTTCGCTTCCCGCACCAGCTCCAGCATTCTGTCCGAGGTGACCTCCTGCTTGAGCACATAGTCCGATGCGCCCTTTTTGAACGCCTGCTTCACCTGCGGGAAGTCGTCAAAGGCACTGAGGACCACAATGTAGGGCGACAGGCCCATGGCGTGCACCCGGTCGATCAGTTCCAGGCCATCACAAACCGGCATGCGGATATCGGTAAAAATCAGGTCCGCAGGGCGGCGGGAAAGCGCATCCAGCGCCGCCTGACCATTGGGGTAACAGCCTTCCAGCACAAAGCCCTCGGCCTCCCAGTCCACCATCTTTTCCAGGGTGGTGCGAACCATCATCTCATCGTCCACAATCATCGCTCGCAGCATGGCCTTCCTCCTTTTCATCCATTTGCGCGGGCAGCGTCACGCGGACACAGGTGCCCTGTTCCAGCCCGCTCTCCACCGCAAGGCCGTATTGTTCGCCGTACTGCAGTTTCAGTCGGCGCTGCACATTCCACAGGCCGATGGAGTGACCCGTCTCCTTTTTTGGGCCCGCCAGACAGGCGCGCGCCTGCTGGTCGGTCATTCCGGCGCCGTTATCCCTCACACAGATGTGCAGCACACCTTCCTCCACACGGCCGGTCAGCTGGATCACTCCGTCTTCGCGGCCATCCAGACCGTGGAAGATCGCGTTTTCCACAAGCGGCTGCAAAAGCAGCTTGGGCAGGCGGCAGGAAAGGCTGTCCGGGGTAAATTCCTTGTTCACCGCAAAGCTGTTTCCGTAGCGCACCTCCATGATCTGAATGTACGCGTCCAGAAGGCGCACCTCGTCCGCCAGCGTATAGCGCCGGCTGCGGTTGCGCAGCACACAATCCAGAATGCTCATCAGGTTGTCGGCCATATCCCGGATGGAATCGAACTTGGCAATGTCCGCCATAAAGCGGATGGTGTTGATGGTGTTCAACAAAAAATGCGGATTGATCTCGCTTTGCAGCGCCTTCAGCTCTTCCTGATACTTCTCCTCTTCCCTGCGCCGGTTCTCTTCGGTCAGCGTTTGCATCCGGACGCCGGTGTCGTTGTAACACTCCATCAGTTCCCGATGGCCGTCCGGGGCAAGCCGGTGGGAGAAATCCCCCGCCTGAAGCCGCTTCATTCCGTCGTACAAACTGTTCAGCGGGTCCAGAATCCGTTTCAAAAACAAGATGGAAAAAGCCAGGTACAGCGCAAAAATCACTGCAAATACCACCAGCAGCAATGCACCCGCCTGGTAAACTCCCGCCAAAAGCCGCTGGTTGTCCACCAGCGTCAGAACACACAGGCCCGTGCTTGCCACCGGCGTGGTGATGCACCAGTCCATGCCATCGTAGGCCCCGTTCGGGTCATTCCAAAAGGCCACTGCCGCATCGCGGTAGGCTTCATCGCCCGCCAGCACCTGCCCGTCCAGCAGCAGGAACATCCGGGTCGCGGGATTTTGTGTGTCATATCCCTGCATCAGCGCCTCGGCCTCGGTTTCAAAGTACAGGCAGGCTTCTTCCAAAGCGCCGCCCTCATCCCCCATGCTGATGGCGGCAGTCAGAAGGACTTTTCCCGGGCGATTGGTGGCGTGGATCAAGGTATCCGGCGCAGCCGCGCCTACCACCACCCGCTCCGGCTGCTGCAGCGCCTGACGGTACCAGTCCATTTCCTCTACATTCTGCCGCGGCACAGCCAAAGCCGTGTACAATTCATAGGCGGTCCCGTCCTTCAGGTACAGATGCAGCGCCGCCAGGCGGCGGCCGGTGAGCCGGTAATATCCGAAGGTATCATCCAAAGCCGATTGAATTTCATACCGCTCGCCGGCGCTTTGGGGCAGCTGCTGCACCAGAGACAGCGCGTCTCCTTCCGGCGAGAGCAGAAAATGCGAAAGCTGCAGCGATGCCTGCTGCACTTCCTGGCGAAGGGTGTCGGAGACGGATTTCTGCTGAAGCTCAATGGTCTCCCGGGCGTCGGACAGCTGCATGCGATAGAAATAGCCCAGTCCCACGCAGGCAGCCACCAACAGGGGCAGTACCGTCAAAAGGAAAAACGCGCCGTAATATGTGCGCCGCAAACTGGCCTTTTTTTTCACAGCCGTCTCCTCCTTCTCCGCGATGCTTTCATTGTAACATATTCCCGCTCACAGGAACAGTTCCACTTCCCGCCGGCTTGAAAAATGTTCGGTGAGATAAGCCTCCAGCGCGGAAGTATCGCACTGAATCGCCCCGGCGGGACACACCGCCACACAGTGCATACAGTGGATGCACTTGCACTCGTCCACGTGCAGATCCGGCCCGATGGCTTGCGCCGGACAGGCGCGCACACAGGCGCCGCAGCGATTGCATTTGTTTTCATCCCGGGTTTTCGGCACCGGCTTTGCGGGCTTGGGCGCCGGTGTTTTTTCACCCGGCAGCTGCACCGAATGCACCTGCCCCGCGTTCAAACGGCCGCGCACGGTTTCGGCCAGACGGGCCAGGGCCTCTGTGTCCAGTGCATCCGGCCGTCCTGCGCCCAGGTCGGGAGCAAAGGTATGCGGCGTGATGCACGCCGCTGCGCCCGCACATACAAACCCCTGTCCTTCCAGCTGGAAAGCCAGCTGGGCCAGCGCATCGTCATAATGGCGGTTCCCGTAACAGGCCAGCAGAATGCAGGGCGTGTTCTCTCCGTGCAAATTTTCAAACAGACCGGGCGCTGCGGGTACCCGCCCGGCGTACACCGGGAACGCCAGCACCAGCACATCCCCGACGCCAAGCGAAACCGGCTCCAGCCGCGCAGGCGGGCAGGTGGCGTCCACCCGGACCGCCTGCGGGTCCCATTGATTTAAAAAACATTCCAGCGCGCGGCGTGTGCCGCCCGTCGGACTGAAAAAAACTGCCGTCGTATGAAAATCCATCATAAAGCCTCCCTTTTCTTTGATTGTACCACGCCCGGCGGTAAAAAGCGCGTTTTTTCGCGCAGAACATAAAATTTGGCGCGCACACATAACCCGTCTGCCTTTTGCATAAAGTGTAGCAAATTGTGTTTTTGGAGGAATGTGCATGAAAGGGAACCCCGAAGAGCGCGCCATTGCGCTGGGTGAATATATTACAGCCAACAACGCCACGGTCCGCTCTGCGGCCAAGGCCTTCGGCATTTCGAAAAGTACGGTACATAAGGATATCCCAAAAATTGCAGGCACTTTTTACGGTAAGAGCACCATTTTTTTACCGGGGGGTGTGCTTGTATGAAAGGAAATCCTGAGGAGAGAGCCATTGCGCTTGGACAGTATGTCGCAGAGACCGGAGCTACTGTTCGCAATGCCGCGATGCGTTTTGGAATTAGCAAGTCCACAGTCCATAAGGACTTGACACAGCGTCTGAAACGGCAGAATCGCGCATTATACAACAG
>NZ_JBBMFA010000040.1:0-26432 GCF_040096265.1 Ruthenibacterium intestinale | reverse complement strand
GCGGGTTTTTTGTCGCTTTTTACCCAGCCGCGGGCACGCCAGCTTTTGGCCCAGCCTTTGGAAAGCCCATCCATTACGTATTTGGAGTCACTGCAAAAAGTGATATCGCACGGTTCTTTTAAACATTCCAGCGCACGAATGATGCCGGTCAATTCCATGCGGTTATTGGTGGTTTCGGCCTCTCCGCCGGAAAGTTCCTTTCGCTGTCCTTTATAATCCAGAATGGCACCCCAACCGCCGGGACCCGGGTTTCCGCTGCAGGCGCCGTCCGTATAAATGGTGATATGTTTCAATCCGATGCTCCTTTCGCGCGTACAAAAAATCGCACTTACTATATTATATGGAAAAGGGAAGATGATGTAAACCCGTATCAGAGTGGTTTAAGGGATACTTTTTATCCAATACTTACAACACAGAACAGCTTAACTTGACGAAAGTGCATAATAAAGGTATTATAATAGAATCATACTTCTGTATTTCACTGGGCCGCAGGACGAAACGGCCGATGAACGAACTGAGGAATGCACGGCGGACAGCCGCTGTTGATATTTTGTAAAAATAAGAATACACACAGAGAATGCGAGAACGACATCTGGCCGTGCGCAGCGGCAGAGCGTTTCGTGATTCTGTACAGAAAAGAGACTCTGCGCCCGGTTGGGGACGGCGGAGGTTTTGTCAAACGCATGATGCGAGGATTCTGTACAATTTGTGTGGGAATGGAGGATGCATGAATAGTACAACGGAAACAAGCAACGAGAAAACAAAAACATCTGTAAAAACCACGACAAAGGGAACAAAAACACGCAGAGAGCAGCCCAAAAAAGCGGCGGCCAAGCAAAGCGAGCCGGCGCAGCGTAAAAGGCCGGCCGGCGGGCATCATTCGCGCCGCCGTCAGTCTGCGCAGAATGCAGGGGAGCCGGCGATTCCGGTGAAGATTTACCCGCTGGGCGGTCTGGGAGAAGTCGGAAAAAACATCACGCTCTACGAATGCCAGGGCGACATGCTTCTGGTGGACTGTGGACTGGTCTTTCCGGACAGCGATATGTACGGAATTGACCTGGTGATTCCTGATTTTACGTTTGTGCTGCAGAACAAAGACCGAATCAAGGGTGTTGTGATCACGCATGGACACGAAGACCACATTGGAAGTTTGCCGTATCTTCTGCGGGAGTTTAATGTGCCCGTCTATGCGACACGGCTTACGCTGGGACTGATCAAGAACAAACTGGAGGAGCACGGGCTGGCTTCCAGTGCAAAATTGCACGAGATCGAACCGCGCCGGAAGATTAAGCTGGGGTGCTTTACGGTGGAGCCGATCCATGTGAACCATTCCATTCCGGATGCAGTGGCTTTTGCCATTGAGTGCCCGGCGGGCGTTGTAATCCACACGGGTGACTTCAAAGTCGATTATACGCCGATTTCCGATGGGCCGACGGACCTTACCACGATTGCGGAGTATGGCAAGAAAGGTGTTTTGGCGCTTTTGGCGGATTCTACAAACGCCGAACGTCCGGGCTTTACCGCCACAGAGCATAAGGTTGGAGAAACTTTTGCCACACTGTTCCGGCGCGCGGAGAAAAAGCGAATCATCATTGCCACATTTGCGTCCAATCTGTATCGGATTCAGCAGATCATCGATCTGGCGGTTCGCTCCGGCCGCAAGGTGGCGGTGTCAGGCCGCAGTATGGTCAACAATACCGAGATGGCCCTGGAACTGGGCTATCTGCACGCGCCGGACAATGTGTTGATTGACATTGAGTCGATCAACAAATATCCGCCGGAGCAAATTGTTCTTATCACTACGGGCAGCCAGGGCGAGCCTCTGAGTGCGCTGTCCCGCATGGCATCGGCAAGTCATCGCAATGTTCGTGTGGGCCCGGGCGATTTTATCATTATTTCGGCAACTCCGATCCCGGGCAACGAAAAAATGGTGACAAAAGTGGTCAACGGCCTTTTGCGGCTGGGCGCGGAAGTGATTTACGAATCCATGTATGACGTGCACGTTTCGGGCCATGCCTGCCAGGAGGAGCAAAAACTGATGCTGACGCTGGCGAATCCGCAGTATTTCCTGCCGGTTCACGGCGAGTTCAAGCATTTGAAAAAGCACGCCATGACGGCTGCTTCGCTGGGAATGCCGGAAAAGAACATCTACATTGGTGAAAACGGTGACTGCATCATTTTGTCACGTGATGCGCTGGCCCTGGGCGAACCGGTGACCGCAGGGGCGGTTATGGTGGATGGCCTGGGCGTGGGCGATGTGGGTAACATTGTGATGCGGGATCGCCGTCATCTTTCGGAAGATGGGCTGGTCATTGTGGTTGCTACGGTGGACCGTGCCAGCGGACAGGTGCTGGCGGGTCCGGATATTGTAACGCGTGGTTTTGTGTATGTCCGTGAGAGCGAGGAATTGATTGAGGGCGCTCGGGAACAGGTTTGCCATGCGCTGGCGGGAATCAGTGCGCAGGATATGCGTGACTTCGGGAATGTGAAGACCCGGATTCGTGAAACGGTTTCTTCCTATCTTTACCGGAGAACCAAGCGCAGCCCCATGATCCTGCCGATTTTAATGGAAGTGTGATTGTGACGTCCGCCTCGTTTTTGCGAGGCGGACGCTGAAGGGAGCGTCTTTTCCATGAAGAAACGCATTGTTGCGCTGGACATCATGTTGGTTGTTTTGTCAATCAGCTGCATTGCACTGGGAATTGCGTTGGCGGTGGTAAAACCGGTCTTTTTGATTCCGGTAGCCGTGCTGATTCTTTTGGTGTTTTTGGGTGTTTATTTGAACATTCGCCTTTTCCGCCGAAAGATGACCAAGCTTTTGCACGGGACGCAGACAACAGAAACCCAGGCAGGATATGCGGCGCTGAAAATACCGGTCCTGGTGCTTTCCGGCGGGCGGATCGCCTGGTATAACGATGCGTTTCGGGATGACCTTCTGGGCGGTGAGGACACTATGCTCCTTCCGGTCGGCAAAGTGCTTCCCGGCTTTATGTGTGAACTGGCCAAGGAAAAGAACGGACAGAACTTCGAGTTCGGCTCCCGCCGCTATACGGTATACGGCAGCGGGGTGGAAATCGGCGACGGACTTTTTGTCGCGTATTTTGTGGACAATACACAGCTGAAATGGCAGGCCGGAGAATACTTGGCCACGAGACCGTCGGTTCTGATGATCGCGCTGGATACATACGATGAGATCCTCAAGGAGCTGAAGGAAAGCGAGCGGACCCGCATCATCGGGGCTGTAGAAAATGCGCTGGATCAATTCATCGGCACGACCACGGGCTTTTTGCGCAGGGTCAGCACGTCCCGTTATCTGGCGGTAGTGGAAGAGCGGCACATGCATGAAATTGTTCAGAATCGCTTTTCCATTTTGGACACCGTTCGCGGAATCGGAGATGAGAATGCCGCGGTCACGCTTTCCATCGGCGTTGGTCGTCTTGCGCCCACGCTGCAGGAAGGCTATGAAATGGCAGTGCAGGCGTTGGATATGGCGCTGGGACGCGGCGGTGACCAGGCGGCGGTAAAAAGCAAAGAGGGCTTTGATTTTTACGGCGGCGTTTCCCGCAGTGTGGAGAAGCGAAGCAAGGTGAAGAGCCGCATCATTGCGGCGGCGCTCAAAGACCTGATCGCGCAAAGCAGTGACGTTTTGATTATGGGGCACAAGTCTTCCGATTTGGATGCGGTTGGCGCGTCGATCGGAATGCTGCGCTTCTGCCGGATTTGCCGCAAACCTGCCTGTATTGTAGTGAATGAGGAGAGAAGCCTCGCGGCAAACCTGATTGAAGAGTTTCGTAAGGCGGGCAGGGGAACGGACTTTATTTCGCCGGATGACGCGGTGGATGCGATGGACGCCAACACACTGGTAATCATTGTAGATACTCATGTGAAATATCTTCTGGAGTGCGCGCCGCTGTATGAGCGGGCGAAGAACGTGGTTGTGATTGACCATCACAGAAAGTGTGTCGGCCATATCGACAACAGTGTGATTTTCTATCATGAACCTTATGCGTCCAGTGCATCGGAGCTGGTCAGCGAACTGCTTCAGTATCTGGATACGGACAAGGAAAACCGGCTGCAGCCGCTGGAGGCGCAGGCTCTTCTGGCGGGGATTATGCTGGATACCCGAAATTTTGCACTTCACACAGGTGTGCGTACGTTTGAAGCTGCGGCTTACCTGCGCCGCATGGGTGCGCAGACCCAGGAAGTCAAAAAGCTGTTCAATTCTTCCTTTGAGGATTATGCTTACAAAGCGCAGCTTGTGACCGATGCGGAAATCTACATGGGATGTGCAGTGGTCTTTGCCGATAATCTTCCGGAAGAAATGAGCGTGGTGATCCCGCAGGCTGCCAACGATTTGCTCACCATCAACGGTGTTCAGGCAAGCTTTGTGGCTGTGGACACAGGTACACAGATCACGATATCGGCCCGCAGTATGGGAGAAGTCAACGTGCAGGTCATTATGGAAGCTCTGGGCGGTGGCGGACACCTGACCATGGCGGGGGCGCAGCTGAAAAATTGCACGCTGGAGGACGCCAAGCATCGGTTGCTGGATGCCATCGCGGATTACCGGGAAAACCGGCGTAAAGCGGAAGCAATGAAAAATAATACAAACGGAAAATAATGCGGCCTGCGTTCAGGCACAGGCGGAAGGGAAAGAATCAGTCATGAAAATCGTATTGAAACAAGATGTAAAGGCAATTGGAAAAAAGGACGGCGTATATGAAGTGTCGGACGGCTACGCCCGCAACTTCCTGTTCCCGCGCAATCTGGCGGTCCCTGCGGATGCAACGGCAATCAATGAGGTGAAGACCAAGGCGGCTGCGCAGCAGCATCATGCCGAGGAAGAGCTGGCGGCGGCAAAGGCGCTGGCGGCAAAATTGTCGGGCCAGACAGTGGTTCTGAAAGCGCGTGCAGGACAGGGCGGACGTTTGTTCGGTTCGGTTACCAGCAAGGATATTGCCGCTGCGTTGAGCCAGGCAGTCGGGGAGAACGTGGACAAACGCAAAATCGTCCTGGAGTCGGAGATCAAAAACTTTGGTTCCTATCCCGTTGAGGTGAAAGTTTATCCGAAAGTGACGGCAAAACTGACCGTTCGTGTAGAAGAGTAATCTGCACCGGAGGAGGTATTTTTGGTGGCAGGCAATCAATATGGCGGTGGGTTGGACCTTTCGCTGGAATCGCTGGGGGTGAATCTGCCTTATAACATGGAGGCAGAGCAGGCGGTTTTGGGTGCTGCGATCCTGGAAGCGGAAATCATTCCGCAGATGGTGGAAAATCTGCGCCCGGAGATGTTTTATGCCCGCCAGAACGGAGAGATCTTTTCCGAGATCGTCCGTTTGTTTACCAGCTCCGCGCCGGTGGATTTCGTCACGCTTTTGGCGGCGGTGCAGGATGCAGGCATCTTTCCTACCGAAGATGAAGCCAAAGTTTATCTGACGCAAATCGCAGAGACGGTTCCGTCTCTGTCGCATGTCAACACTTACATCAAAATCATCGGCGAGAAATATCGGATTCGGCAACTGATGCAGGCAGCGAAAACCATTTTGGAGCAGTCTGCGGAGGAGCCGGATGCAGACCTTCTTTTGGAAAGTGCCGAGCAAAAGATTTACGAAATTCGCTCCGGCAGAGATTCCAATGCGCTGACGCCGATCAGCAGTGTTATTATTGATACCTATGCGCATTTGCAGGAGATCAGCGGACCAAACAAGGACAAGTATCTGGGAATCCCAACGGGATTCACATATTTGGATAAGATGCTTACCGGCGGCCTGGGGCGGTCGGACCTGATGATTTTGGCCGCACGCCCCGGTATGGGTAAAACTTCTTTTGCTCTGAACATTGCGACCAATGTGGCAAAGAAGCAGAAAGTGCCGGTTGCGGTGTTCAGCCTTGAGATGACAAAAGATCAGCTTGTCAGCCGCATTTTGTCCAGCGAGGCGGGAATTAGCAGTCAGGCGTTCCGCACAGGCGAACTTTCCACGACGGACTGGGAATTTTTGGCGCGTGCTTCCGAAGTTCTGGCGCGGTCCAATATGTATCTGGACGATACTTCCAATATCACCATTCCGGAGATGAAGGCAAAAATCCGGCGTGTCAATCAGGATCCGTCCAAACCGGATATTGGAGTCATTATTATCGACTATCTGCAGCTGATGAGCACCGGCAAGCGGACCGAGTCGCGCGTGCAGGAGATCAGCGAGATCACACGAAATCTGAAGATTATGGCAAAAGAGCTGAATGTGCCCATTATTGCGCTGAGCCAGCTTTCCCGTAGTGCGGAGAAAAACCGGACAGATCATCGGCCGATGCTGAGTGATTTGCGCGATTCCGGTTCCATCGAGCAGGACGCGGACGAAGTGCTGTTCTTGTACCGCGAGGCATATTATGACAAAGAAGAGGGAGATACGGCCAGAGCGGAATGCATTGTGGCGAAAAACCGCCATGGTGAGGTAGGAACGGTCGAACTTGCATGGGATGGTGCGCACACGCGCTTTACCAATATGGATTTTACACATGAAGCTTGAAAAAAAGGTGCCTGAGACCATCAGGCGACATCAAATGTTTCAAAATGGGGATACTGTCATTGTGGCTCTTTCCGGTGGAGGAGACTCAATGGCATTATTCCATTTTTTATGTACAAAGCGTGAGGAGTGGAATCTCTGTCTGCGCGCGGCACATGTGAACCATGGAATTCGGGGCGTTGAGGCAGAAGAAGACGCTTGTTTTGTGCGCAGTGTCTGTGCCCGCTGGAATGTGGAATTGGACGAGATCGTGCTGGTCCCGCCGCGTGATCACGCAGATGAGGCATGGGCACGGGCAGAGCGCTATGCGTTTCTGGAACAGTGTGCGAAAAAACATCATGCCCGGGTGGCTACGGCGCATACCCGTTCCGATCAGGCGGAGACGGTGCTGCTGAATCTTGCGCGCGGCAGCGCGGTAAAGGGAGCAGCGGGCATCCCGCCGGTTCGCGGCTTTTTTGTGAGACCGCTGCTGGAAGTATCCCGGGAGGAAGTTCTGGACTATTTGGAGAGAAAAGAACTTCCATATCGGACGGACAGCACCAATCTGGATTGCAACTATACGCGCAACGCCATTCGTTGGGAGGTTCTGCCGGCCCTTGAACGGGCGCGGCCCGGAGCTGTCCAGGCATTGGCGCGCTTTGCGGCCAATATGGAGCAGCTGTCCGAATATCTTTCTCAACAGGCGGGAAAGCTTTTGTGCGAAGCCCGGCTTTCCGGCGCAGAATACGATGCTGAAATCATGCGGGCAGCGCCTTCGGTCGTGTGCCGGGCAGCCCTCGCAGAACTGATTGCGCAGAAGGAAAAACAGGAGAAAACTGCGCTGACCGATCAGGCGTATGATGTGCTGCGCAAGGGCGGAGCACTGCAGATCGGGACCAACTGTGTGCTTCGGGTTTCTCAGGGAAGGCTGCGCCTGGAACCACCGAAGATCCGTCAGGAAGAGTGGACGCTTCCGCTGGAACCAGGCACTTTCTCGCTGCCGGGAAATTTGCTTCTTAAAATTGAGTTTTTTCCGGTGGAAAATGTGGTTGTTTTGGGAAAAGATGAAGAAAAAGCATTCAATTTTTATGCGGACTGTGCTAGAATATTAAGGACAGCGCAGTTCCGAACCAGGCGGCCGGGAGACTTGTTCTCTCCGCCGGGCTGCAGGTGTTCGAAACCGTTGAAAAAATTATATTCTCAGGCAAAAATTTCTCCTGTGATGAGAGCGGTGCTTCCGGTTTTGGCGCAGGGGAGCCGCGTGCTGTGGGCGGCAGACTTTGGCTTTGCAGAAGGCCTTGCAATCACGGCAGATACAAAAAAAGCCGTGAAAATTACATTGCGGCAGATGGAGGCACAAAGAGATGAAGGATAATATGCGAGAAGACGTTTTGCGGGTTTTGCTCAGCGAAGAAGAAATTCATGCCAAAGTAAAAGAGATGGGCAAGAAGATTACGGAAGATTATAAAAATTCCAATTTGATGCTGGTCACTGTCCTGAAGGGGGCAGTGGTATTCCTGGCGGATATCATGCGCGAGATCGACGTTCCCGCGGAGATTGATTTCATGGTTGTATCCAGCTACGGCTCCGGCGTGAAGTCTTCCGGTGTAGTGAAAATCGTGAAAGACCTGGATGTGCCTTTGGAAGGAAAGGACATTTTGATCGTGGAAGACATTTTGGATTCCGGTTTGACCCTGAGCTATATCAAAGAACTGCTGGCCAGCCGCGGTCCCCGCTCCATCAAGGTTGCCACTCTGCTGGATAAGCCCAGCCGCCGCAAGGTGGATTTGCAGGCTGACTATGTGGGCTTCTCCGTGCCGGATGAGTTCGTGATCGGCTATGGCTTGGACTACGACGAGAAGTACCGCAATTTGCCGTATATCGGCATTCTCAAGCCGGAAGTGTATTCCGTCTGATTGACTTCCGCTGCCTGAGCGGTTTAGGAGTGAAACGAATTTGAATAAACGCAGAAATACGAATGGCCTTTTGATTATTGCGATTTTGGGCCTGCTGCTGATGTTCTTCATCTTCAGCGGACCGGACAGCAATACGCAGACCATGACCTATTCCCAGGTTGTCGATTATTTTGAAAGCGGCGAAGTCGACGATTTTACGCTGGATATGAACAGCGGCACATTGGAGATCACGCTGTCCGAAAGTGCGACGCAGGAACTGAAAGAGGAAGGAAAGCTTTCTCAGTCGACCGGTGATGCATCCGGATGGCAGGGGATTTTCTCCGGAAGCACCAGCCAGACACAGACGAATTCCAAGAACGCTGTGCTTGATTATAAGCTGGCAGGAGCTTCGCTGATTGTGGATAAGCTGGATGAATATCGCGAGATCCACGATGCCAAGTATCCGGATCGTCCGATGACGTATGATATTGTGCCGGCAGCCGAAACACCGTTTTGGCTGACCATGCTTCCGTTCATTGTGCTGATTATTCTGACAATGGCTGCTTTCTACTATTTCATGTATATGCAGTCCGGCGGCGGCAAGGCCATGAACGTAGGACGTGCAAAAGTAAAAGACCAGGCTGATCAGGGACGTAAGGCTACGTTTAAGGATGTGGCAGGTGCGGACGAAGAGAAGGAAGAACTGCAGGAGATTGTTGAATTTTTGAAAAATCAGCAAAAGTTCAATTCTTTGGGCGCACGCATTCCCCATGGTGTCCTGCTGGTCGGACCTCCGGGCACAGGTAAAACGTTGCTGGCCCGCGCCTGTGCTGGTGAGGCAGGCGTGCCGTTCTACTCCATTTCCGGTTCTGACTTTGTTGAGATGTACGTGGGTGTAGGTGCATCCCGTGTGCGTGATTTGTTTGATAAGGCGAAAAAGACTGCTCCGTGCATTGTGTTCATCGACGAAATTGATGCGGTGGGCCGGCAGCGCGGTACAGGCTTGGGCGGCGGCCATGATGAACGCGAGCAAACGCTGAACCAGCTGCTGGTCGAAATGGACGGCTTCGGGGCCAATGAGGGCGTTATCGTGGTAGCGGCCACCAACCGGGTAGATATTCTGGATAAGGCGCTTCTGCGTCCGGGTCGGTTTGACCGTCAGGTTTATGTGGGCTTGCCGGACGTAAAAGGCCGTGAAGAGATTTTGCGGGTTCACACTCGCAATAAGCCGCTGGCTCCGGACGTGGTCCTGAAGACCATTGCAAAGTCAACGGTTGGCTTCACAGGCGCTGATTTGGAAAACCTTGTCAATGAAGCGGCGTTGTTGGCGGCAAAGCGCGGCCGCAAGGCCATTACGGAAAGAGACATTGAAGAGGCCAGCATCAAGGTGATCGCAGGTCCCGAGAAGAAGAGCCGTGTGGTAACGGAAAAGGAAAAGAAGCTGACCGCTTATCATGAGGCGGGTCATGCCATCACTCATTATTACAGTGAAACAGCTGACCCCGTGCACGAAATTTCCATCGTTCCTCGCGGAATGGCAGGCGGATATACCATGAGCCTGCCGGAGGAAGATAAGAACTATGTGACCAAAAAGCAGATGGAAGATGAGATCGTCACACTGCTGGGCGGTCGCGTGGCGGAGAAACTGGTGCTGGATGATATTTCAACCGGTGCTTCCAACGATTTGGAACGTGCTACGGCCATTGCGCGCAATATGGTCATGCGCTATGGCTTCTCGGAGCGATTGGGCCCCGTGGTTTACGGCGGAAATCCCAGCGAGACGTTCCTGGGCAGAGATCTGGGGGCCGGCAGGAACTATTCGGAAGAGGTTGCCTCTGAAATCGACGCGGAAATTCGTGAGATGCTGGACGAGGCCTTTGAAACTGCGCGTGTGCAGCTGTCGCAGCATATGCAGCAGCTCCACGTTGTGGCGCAGGCGCTGATTGAGCGTGAAAAGCTTTCCGGTGACGAGTTCCGCACGCTGATGTCCGGTGGTTCGCTGGATACGCGGAACACGGAAAAAGAAAAGGCGGAGGAAAACGCCAGCGTTCAGGATAAAAAAGAGGAAGAGGATTCGCCGGTTATTGTGGTGGATCCCGAATCGGATTCTCATTAAAAGCAAAAGCGGCCGTTTCAAGCGGCCGCTTTTATTTTATGAAAAAAGAGCAGCGCCGCAGGCGCTGCTCTTTGATTTTATGCGTTGGCTTTTCCGCCTTTGATGGCTTTCATGCGCATTTCGTGATTCAGAATCCGTTTGCGAATGCGAATGCTTTTCGGTGTGACTTCCAAAAGTTCATCCGGTTTCAGGAACTCCAGACTTTCTTCCAAACTGAATTTGGAAACAGGAACCAGACGAAGAGCATCGTCCGAGCCGGATGCACGCGTATTGGTCAGGTGTTTTGTTTTGCAGACGTTTACGCTCATGTCGTCGCCGGCAGGGCTGTAACCAATGACCATGCCCTCATACACTTTTTCACCGGGTTCCACAATCAGCGTTCCACGCTGCTGCGCATTGAACAGGCCGTAGGTGACTGCCACGCCAGTTTCAAAGCTGACCAGGCTGCCGGTGGAACGGGTGGGCAGTTCGCCTTTCCACTCGTCATAACCGTCAAAGATGGTGTTCAGAATTCCTTCGCCGTGGGTATCAGTCAGGAATTCGCTTCGATATCCGAACAAGCCGCGGGACGGAATCCGGAACTCCACGCGCATACGGTCGGTTCCGAGCGGAGCCATCTGAACCAGTTCGCCTTTGCGGGCGCCCAGTTTCTGCATCACGCTGCCCTGATAATCCACAGGAACGTCAATCACCACATGCTCCATGGGTTCCATCACTTTTCCGTCTTCCTCGTGGGTCAAAACCTTAGGCGGGGAAACCTGAAGTTCGTAACCTTCACGACGCATGGTTTCAATCAAAATGGAGAGGTGCATCTCTCCGCGGCCCATGACGCGGAAGCTTTCGGTTGTAGCGGAATCTTCCACTTTCAGGGCTACGTCCTTCAATAGCTCTTTGTGCAGACGATCACGAATCTGGCGGCTGGTGACAAATTTTCCCTCGCGTCCCGCAAACGGACTGTCGTTGACGGCAAACGTCATTTCAACAGTCGGATCGTTAATTTTTACAAAGGGAAGGGGCTGAACCAACGTGGGTGTGCAAAGCGTGTTGCCGATGTTGATATCCGTCAGGCCGCTGAACGCAACAATGTCGCCGGCAGCAGCTTCCTGGATGGGAGTGCGGCCATTGGCCTCAAAGCTGTAAAGGGCGGTAATGCGGCCGCGTTTGGCAAGATCTTTGTCGTGCCAGTCGCAAACAGCAACGTCTTGGCCCACTTTGATAGTTCCGTTTTCCACACGGCCAATTCCGATACGGCCCACGAACTCGTTGTAGTCAATGGAAGAGCACAGCATGCTGAACGGAGCGGTGGGATCGCCGACCGGCGGCTTGACGTATTCCAGGATGGTTTTAAAAAGAGGCTCCAAGTCTTTGCCGGGAACATCCGGGCTGTAGCTGGCGGTGCCGTCGCGGCCGGAGCAGAACACCATGGGGCTGTCCAGCTGCTCATCAGTTGCACCGAGATCCATCAAAAGAAGCAAAATCTCATCAATAACTTCCTTGATGCGCGCGTCCGGACGGTCAATTTTGTTGACCGCAATGACCAGCGACAAATTCTGCTGCAAAGCTTTCTGCAGGACGAAACGAGTCTGAGGCATGCAGCCTTCTGCCGCGTCCACCAGCAGCAAAACGCCGTTGACCATTTTCAGAACACGTTCCACTTCACCACCAAAATCCGCGTGGCCCGGGGTGTCGACAATGTTGATTTTTACACCGTTGTAGTAGGTGGCCGCGTTTTTGGCAAGAATGGTGATGCCGCGCTCACGCTCGATATCGCCGGAGTCCATGACGCGCTCGGCTACTTGCTGGTTGTCGCGGAAAGCGCCGGATTGTTTCAGCATCTGGTCCACCAGGGTGGTTTTGCCGTGGTCAACATGCGCAATGATCGCGATGTTACGCAAATTGTTTTGTTCCATAAAATCGAATCCTCTTTTTGTTCAAATATTACAATTTTGCAGACACTCTATTGTATAATAAAAGAACGGATTTTGTCAAGGAAAGCCGCTTTCAGAAAGCAAAAAAGGGGAGGAGCGCCCACGCCGGACGCTCCTCGCTTTTAAAATCTTCAGGAATGTTTTTTTACAATGGCCTTCATTTCATCCCAATGGCTCTCCATATCGCTCACCAGTTTGAATTGCGTGCGGCAGCGATCCAGGTTGTGGCCTTCGCGATGAACTTTAAAATAGTGATCTCCCTCCAGATAGTCGGTCAAGAAACGAATTCCGCATTCAAGAGTCATCAGTTTGGCACCCCAGACCAGCGTATCTTTTTCCAGGTCGGTCAGGGCATCGCCAGCGGCAGCGAGGAATCCTTCGGTATAGGTCTCAAAAAGAGGCAGGCTGAAGTTTACCTTGGTCAGATCCCGCTCGTCTTCAGCACAATCGTTGGCGCCAAATCGAATGGAGTCACCGTAATCGTTGGCAGCAAGACCAGGCATTACCGTGTCCAGATCGATCACGCAGATGCCTTTGCCGGATGCTTTGTCCATCAGAATGTTGTTGAGCTTGGTGTCATTGTGCGTAACACGCAGAGGCAGACGCCCTTCCTTCAAAAGATTCACCATAACGGCGCAGTCATCTTTATGCGCTTTTACAAAATCAATTTCCGCCTGCACTTCTTTGGCGCGTCCGCACGCATCGGCCGCCAGCGCTTTTTCAAAGTTTTCATAACGCCATACGGTATTATGGAAATTCGCAATGGTCTCATGCAGGGTGTCGGCAGGGTAGTCAGCCAGAAGACGCTGGAAATTACCGAAAGCGTAGGCGCTTTCGTAAAATTGTTCCGGAGTTTCGACCTTTTGCAGGCAGACGGTGTCTTCCACAAAGGTATATACGCGCCAAGCGCCACCGTCGGAATCCGCATAGTAGGATTTCCCTTCACGGGTAGGAATCACGTTCATGGTTTCGCGCATGGGGTCGCCGCCGTTTTTCTCAATGATTTTGCGCAGATAACCGGTGACGCCCGAGATGTTTTCCATCAAAGCGTCCGGGTCACGGAATGTGTTGGTGTTGATGCGCTGCAGAATATAACGCACACAGTCGCCGTTGTCGGTCTGTGTATATACGCAAAATGTATCATTGATATGACCCGCGCCGTAGCGGACGGCTCCTACTACCAGGGCATTCCAGTCCCATGCGGTCAAAGCTTCCTGTAAAACCTGTTCAGCAGTCTTTTCCATTTTCAGCGGTCCTTTCTTTATTTCCACAGAGGGGCAGGGTACAAGCCGGCAGCGGTTTTCTCTGCGATAGCCTGCATTACAACCGGTTTGTCCGCTTTATAAGTGACGCCATACCATTTGTCAGAACTGGTCAGTACACGCACGCGCGCTTTGTTTTCCGCAATCAATTCGCTGACAACGCTGGGCAGGAAATACTCGCCCTTCAGGGGATTCTCCACAAGGGCTTTGTCCAGGAAAGCAGCAAAACGGGACTGTGCTTCACCTACGAAGCTGGGGGTAAAGCCCCACAGGTTCATGGAAACAGTGGTATCGCCGGGGACATCCGTCCAGCTCTCACCGTCGTCCGTGCTGAAGTGGATGCCGCCTTCGTATTTTTCGATGCGGGTGCGTTCGGTGACAGAATCCAGATATCCGTCCGCATCTGTCACGCAAATTCCGCGGGCCACATGGCCGTTGTCCGTTACGGTATTTTGCAGCTGATAACCGACCATTGCATACTCATATTGTGCGTCGTCTTCATGAGTGGACAGATAGTCGAAAATTACTTTGAAGGCTTCCGGACCATAGTAATCGTCCGCGTTGATCACTGCAAAGGGGGCATCGATCTGTTTGGAGGCAGACAGAATCGCGTGGCTGGTGCCCCAGGGTTTTACGCGACCCTCCGGGACGGAATATCCTTCGGGCAGGATGTCCAGCTGCTGGAACGCATAGCGGATTTCCATGCCGCTTTTTTCTACGCGTTTACCGACCATGGAAATGAAGTCATCTTCAATTTCATGCTTAATGATGAAGACCACGGTTTCAAAACCGGCACGGCGGGCATCAAACAGAGAATAATCCAGAATAGCTTCTCCATTGGCGCCGACAGGATCGATCTGTTTCAGACCGCCGTAACGGCTGCCCATGCCTGCTGCCATAACAACTAAGATCGGTTTTTTCATAATAAAACACTCCTTTGATTTTTCTATCAATGAAATGGTATAGCGACGAAAGAATTAGTTTTCCGCAGACGGTTCCTTCTGTGCGGCGTTGCGGTACTCTGAGGGTCCGATTCCGACCATCTTTTTAAAACTCTGGCTGAAATAGCTTGGAGAGGAGAAACCAAGCTGCTGGCTGATTTGAGATACAGAATAGTCCGTGGTTTTTAATAAAAATTCGCTTTCCCGGATGCGGCGGTTGATGAGATAGTTGATAGGGCTGCACCCCAATTCCCGCTTAAATGCATGAACCAGATAATATTTGTTCATGTGGGTCAGCTCGGACAAAATGTCCAAGGTGACGTTTTCTTTAAAATGTTCATCCATATAGCGCTGTGCTTTTAGACATTCCTTGCTGCTCTTTCGGGACTCCTGCCCCAGATTGCTGTGGATGGTTTGACGCATCAGCTTTGCCACCAGAACTTCGGCAAGGTTATGGCACACTGCTTCGTAGGAAGGTTCTTTTTCCGTCAGCTCCCGCATCATTGCCTTAAAATAAAATAGGTATTCTTCACGCTGAGCCGCACAGGATAGTTTGACGTAGCGTGTCTCAGAAGAGCCGGGCGCCACAAAATTTTGCCCGGAGAGCCCCACCACGAAATATTCCAGCGGCTGATTGCCCTGCGAGAGTTCTGTGTGTTCAATTGTGGGGTTGACAATAATCAGTTGATCGGGATGGATATTAAAACGCATGTCTTCGATTTGGAAGCTCCCTTCACCGCTGATCACATAAAACAATTCTGTAAAATAATGAGTATGCGGGATGCTGTGCCAATCTGCGCCATAGCGGGAACGCGTCACGTACAGCAGCTCAATGGAATCGTTCAAGCGCGCACTGGGATCCTGCAGGCCGTAACAGTTGCTGCTCAAGGCGTTTCTCACTCCTTTTTGAGATTGGAATAACGATAAAACGCGATTTATGGATGTTGCGAAAGAAAAAGATGTAGAATGTTGTCGTAGATATGTGAAAAGGACAGTCACATACTTTAAAAAAACAAAGATTGTACATTGTTTTTTCTCTGCATCCTAGTATACAGTAAAATGCTCTCGTGAGCAAGATGAATGGATAAAATAGAAAAAAAACGCTCTTTTTGTGCAAATTGAATGCAAAAACCCCTGAAAACAAATGTGCACAAATTTAATCAAGTTTCTTTGTTGATCATATGTATAAAAAATGACAAAAGGGTTATAAGAAAGAATACAAAATATACAAGAAGACAATATTTATAAAACAACCAGCAACTTTTGTCTTGAAACATTTTGCGTAAACCCGTATGCTGGAATTACAGAGAGTTCATCCGGTTTGGATGACAGACAAAATGCTGGATGAGCAGCAGAAAGAGTTTTTTAGGCTGCTGCTGAAAGAGCATGTTTTTGTTACATTAAGGAGGTAACCAATGAAAAAGTTTCTTGCACTTGCGTTGGCGCTGGGCCTGAGCATTTCCATGCTTACAGCTTGTGGCGGCAGCACGTCGTCTTCCACTGCAGCTTCTACTGCAGAGGGCTCCGGTTCTACTGCCAGCGCGTCTGGCGATTATGCTGGTCAGACTTTGAAAGTGGCCGCCATCGAGACTGCTTACGGCACCGAGATGTGGGAAAAGGTTGCTGCTGCGTTTGAAGAAAAAACCGGCGCGACCGTGGAACTGACCATGGACAAGAACCTGGAGGATGTCATCGATCCTCAGATGAAAGCCGGCGAGTTCTATGATGTCGTTCATCTGGCGGCTGGCCGTGAGAAAGCTCTTCCCGAAACCATGCTGAAAGAGAACGCCATCGAAGAAGTGACCGACGTGCTGAGCATGAACGTCCTGGGCGAGGATATGACCGTTGGCGAGAAGATTATCTCGGGCTTTACGGGCAACCTGACCACCAACCCCTATGGCGATGACAAAGTTTACATGATGCCCATGTTCTACAGCCCCTGCGGTTTGTTCTACAACAAAGCAAACTTTACTGAGGGCGGCGGCGATCTGGAACTGCCCACCACTTGGGATGAGTTCTTTGCTCTGGCAGATCAGACCGACATTCCTCTGTTCACTTATCCGGTGGCTGGCTATCTGGATGCCTTCACCTATGCGATGATGGCTGAAGTCGGCGGGCAGGAGTTCTTCAACAAAGCTCTGCAGTATGACGAGGAAGTGTGGAGCAGTGCTGAAATGGATCAGATGTTCGAAGTGCTGGGTAAGCTGGCTGAGAACACTAACCCTGCTACCACTTCTTATGCGAATAACGACAACTTCACCAAGAACCAGCAGATGATCCTGGACAACGAGGCCCTGTTTATGCCCAACGGCAACTGGGTAATCGGTGAGATGGCGGATGCTCCTCGCGCCGAAGGCTTTGAGTGGGGATTCATGGCTCTGCCTGCCATGGAAGAAGGCGGCGACCGTTACAGCTACACCTTCTTCGAGCAGTGCTGGATTCCTGCCGGTGCAGAGAATAAAGAACTGGCAAAAGTCTTTATGACCTTCCTGTACAGCGATGAAGCGGCCGACATCTTTGCTGAGGCTGGTGCCGTGCAGCCCATTACTGGCATGACCGACAAACTGTCTGATGACAACAAGGTTTACTACAGCGTGTACGACAATGGCGCGAAAGCAGCCATCGGTACGTTTGCTACCACCACTCCGGTTGAGGGTGTCAACATCAAGGAAGACGTTTGCTTCACCATGGATAGCGTTGTAAACGGAACCAAGACAGTGGACGACTGGAAAGCGGCTGTTCAGAAATCCTGCGCCGCACTGCGTGAGGCTCTGCAATAATCGAAAGAAATATTAAGGCGAACCGAATTGAACAAGGCGGCACGGTCTTGTGTCTGCCGCGTAGGTAATTAGGTAAACCGAGCGGTGAGCAGAAGGACAATGCCCTTTTGCTCACCGCTTTTTGAATGGATTGGAGATGGCATAATGCAAAAGAACAAGGCGCGCAGCCGGTTTATCGTAGCCTGCGTGGCTCCGGCGACCATATTGGCATTTATTTTCCTTGTAATCCCCACATTTAATGTTTTCCGTATGTCTCTCTTCAAATGGGGCGGATATTCTCCGAACCAAACATTTGTTGGGCTGGATAACTTTGTAACACTGTTTCAGGATGAGAACTTCTATCGTTCCTGCCGTAACAGCATCTTGCTGATCGTACTGGTCACAGTGGTGACAATTACGTTTGCGTTGCTGTTTGCTTCCTTGCTCACAAGGGAAAAACTGGTGGGTCAAAACTTTTTCCGCATTATTTTTTACATCCCGAATATTTTGTCTGTTGTTGTAATCAGTGCGATTTTCAGCGCGATTTACGATTCCAATCGCGGACTTTTGAATAACTTTTTGAGCCTGTTCCGTGGAGATGCAGATCCCATTTATTGGCTGGGTGATCAGAAACTGGTTATTTACAGCTTGGCCATTGCAATGGTATGGCAGGCGATTGGTTATTATATGGTCATGTATATGGCGAGTATGTCTGCCATTCCTGAAAGTTTGTACGAAAGTGCTAATCTGGAAGGCGCATCTCGCACGCGTCAATTTTTCTCCATTACGCTCCCGTTGATTTGGACCAATATCCGCACAACGCTTACGTTTTTCATCATTTCCAATATCAATATGAGCTTCCTGTTTGTTAAGGCAATGACCGGCGGCGGCCCGGATGGCGCGTCGGAAGTGTTCCTGAGTTATATGTACAAACAGGCTTACACGAACTCCACATACGGATACGGTATGGCGGTCGGCGTTGTGGTCTTTAGCTTCTCCTTCGCACTGGCTGCGATTGTAAATAAGGTCACCAAGCGCGAGCCGCTGGAATTCTAAGGGAAGGGAGTGTGCGATTCTATGAATAAGAGAGAAAAAATTGTGGGCGAAAAGACCGGCGCCGTCAGCAAAACAGTGATCTACATTATGCTGGTAATTCTGACGATCACCATTGTCATTCCTGTCGCGTGGGTCTTCATGGCCTCTGTAAAACAGAACTCTGAATTTTATGGCAACCCCTTTGCACTTCCGCAGGGATTTTATCTACAGAACTTTGTGGATGCCTGGACAAAGGCGCGTATGGGAGATTATTTCTTCACATCCGTTATGATCACTGCCATTGCGTTGGCTATTTTGCTGATTGTGGCACTTCCGGCGTCGTATGTCCTCAGCCGTTACAAATTCCGCGGCAGCAAGCTGCTGAACACCTGCTTTATGGCGGGGCTGTTCATCAACGTCAGCTACATTGTTGTTCCTATTTTCCTGATGTTTGTCTCCGGCGATAAAATTGTTAAGAGCATCTTTGGTCACAGCTTCTTTTTGAACAATCCGTTTATGGTTTCTGTGGTGCTGGCATCCACGACGTTGCCCTTTACCATTTATCTGCTGAGCAGCTATCTGGCAACACTTCCCAAGGATTATGAAGAGGCTGCTTATGTGGACGGCGCAGGCTATTTCACGACTATGGTACGCATCATTCTTCCGATGGCGAAACCCAGCATTATCACGGTGATTCTGTTTGAGTTCCTGGCATACTGGAACGAATATATCATCTCCATGACCATGCTGACTGACCCCAATGGTGCACGTACTCTGCCGGTTGGACTTTTGAACCTGATGAAAGCACAGAATGCAAAAGCGGAATATGGTCAGATGTATGCCGGCATGGTAATGGTCATGATCCCGACGCTGATTCTGTATATGTGCGTTCAGAAAAAATTGACGCAGGGTATGACACTCGGCGGTTTGAAGGGTTAAGGAGGCGCTGATATGAACGAATATACGCGTAAAAAAGTAAAAATTGCGGTCGGTTTGGTAGCGCTTGTTCTTTGCCTGGTTTTGGTCGTTTTCGGACATAATTTTGGCTCTTCTGGCACTTTGTCTACCGGAATCGCTGGTTTGGGAATTGAACTGGTCGGTCTGGCTGGCGTATTGGTGCTTTTGGGAATCTATAACAAAGGCTACAAATAAACAGACAAGGGCGCTCTGCCTCCTGGCGGAGGGGGCGCCCCATTTTTTGCGGCTGTGCTAAAGCCGCAGGGAGCGAGTAAATATGGCAAGACCCAATATTATTTTCTATTTTTCCGACCAGCAGCGTTGGGATACGCTGGGGTGCTATGGCCAAAAACTTCCGGTGACGCCCAATTTGGACGAGCTGGCAAAAGAAGGCACCCGGTTTGAAAATGCATTTACCTGTCAGCCGGTTTGTGGCCCGGCTCGAGCTTGTTTGCAAACGGGAAAATATGCTACTCAGACCGGATGCTACATCAACGGAATTGCGCTTCCGTTCGGCAATGTAAAAACGTTGGCACAGTGCTTTAACGAGGCGGGATATGCAACGGCTTATGTAGGAAAGTGGCATCTGGCAACGGATCGTCCCCAAGGCCTGAATTACGAGACGAGCGCGATCCCGCAGGACCGCCGCGGCGGCTACAAAGACTACTGGATGGCATCTGATGTTTTGGAATTTACAAGCCATGGATACAACGGATATGTTTTTAATGCAGACAACGAACGAGTACCGTTTACGGGATATCGTGCAGACTGCATCAATGACTTCGCCATTGATTTCCTGCATACCCGAAAAGGAAATTCCGAGCCGTTTTTCCTGTTTGTCAGCCAGATTGAGCCGCATCATCAAAATGACCGCCGACGTTATGAGGGTCCGGATGGAAGCAAGGCGAAATTTGCGGATTTTGAAGTTCCGGGAGACTTGAAAGCATATTCCGATGCGCATGCGGATGGGACGGATATCAGTAACTGGAAAGAAAATTATCCGGATTATCTCGGCTGCTGCCACAGTTTGGACTATAATGTAGGACGTCTGGTAGATACATTGAAAGAGCAGGGAATGTGGGAAAATACCATTTTGGTGTACACAGCGGATCATGGCAGCCATTTTATTACGCGTGGAATTGAGGCGGAGTATAAACGAACTTGTCATGATGCATCTATTCATATTCCGCTGATTGTAACAGGACCCGGTTTCGAAGGCGGAAAGACCGTTGAGCATGTGGTCAGCCTGCTGGATTTGCCTGCCACATTGCTGGATTGTGCCGGAATTAAAAAGCCGGATGAGTTTCAGGGACGCAGCCTGCGGCCGCTGGCCCAGAATCCTCAGATGGAGTGGGAAGACGTGGCGTTTATGCAGATCAGTGAAAGCCGCGTAGGACGTGCGATTCGCACCCCGGAGTACACCTATTCCGTGCGTGCGGAGGGCGATGGATATGCCGTGTCAGGCAGCGATGTTTACTATGAAGAGTTCTTCTATGTGCTGAAGGATGACCCCTATCAGCAGAATAATTTGGCTGCAGACCCGGCCTGGGCACAAAAGCGGGCCCAGTTGGCAGAGATTTTAAAGCAGAAAATGCTGCAGGCAGGAGAAGCGGCACCGGAAATTCGTCCCTGGAAACAGTGGTGAATAAAAAATTAGAACTGCCCGTAAGGAGGCAACTTATGAGTGATAAAAAATTGACTGGTCGTGTTACGATCCCGACCAACCTGGACATTGTGCCGGAGACGATTGATATTTTGAAACGCTGGGGTGCGGATGCGATCCGTGATTGCGACGGAACGGAGTTCCCCGAAGAACTGACGAAGGTGGGGGCAAAAATTTATTCCACCTATTACACCACACGAAAAGACAATGCCTGGGCAAAGGCGAATCCGGATGAAGTGCAGCAGTGCTACATCATGACAGGCTTTTACACCGCTACCGGCGGCAAGCTGGAGATTCCTCTGATGAAGGGGATTTCCAGCGAGTTGATGGAGGTCAATACCCGCGATGATATCAAGCGTTGGTGGGAAGTCATCGACCGCACAGCGGGCGAAGTAGTCCCCACAGATGCATGGTCTTACAATGAGGAAAGCGGTTGTGTGGAAATTCCGGCACCGGCGGCCTTCCATGATTATACGGTCAGCTTTCTGGCATACCTGATTTGGGATCCTGTTCATATGTATAATGCGGTGACCAACAATTGGCAGAATTTTGAGCATCAGATTACATTTGACGTGCGTCAGCCCAAAACGCACAAGTTCACGATGGAGCGCCTGCGCAAATTTATTGCTGAGCATCCCTATGTGAATGTGATTCGCTATACGACGTTTTTCCATCAGTTCACATTGATGTTCGATGAACTGAAAAGAGAAAAATATGTGGACTGGTATGGCTATTCTGCTTCCGTGTCACCGTATATCCTGGAGCAGTTCGAAAAGGAAGTAGGCTACAAATTCCGCCCGGAATACATTATCGATCAGGGATACTACAACAACCAGTACCGTGTCCCGTCCAAGGAATTCAAAGACTTCCAGGCCTTCCAACGCCGTGAAGTGGCGAAACTTGCCAAGGAAATGGTAGACATCACCCACGAACTGGGCAAAGAGGCGATGATGTTCCTGGGCGACCACTGGATTGGAACGGAGCCGTTTATGGATGAGTTCAAGTCCATTGGACTGGATGCAGTGGTGGGAAGCGTGGGCAATGGTTCCACATTGCGCCTGATCAGTGATATTCCCGGGGTCAAGTACACGGAAGGCCGTTTTCTGCCGTATTTCTTCCCGGATACCTTCCATGAGGGTGGAGATCCTGTAAAAGAAGGCAAAGAAAACTGGGTCACAGCCCGCCGTGCCATTCTGCGTAAGCCCATTGACCGCATTGGCTATGGCGGATATTTGAAGCTGGCATTGGAGTTCCCGGAGTTTATTGATTATATTGAAAGCGTATGTGATGAGTTCCGCGTTCTGTATGAAAATATTAAAGGTACAACGCCTTACTGCATCAAAACAGTAGCCGTTTTAAACAGCTGGGGTAAGAGCCGCAGCTGGGGATGCCATATGGTGCATCATGCTTTGTACCAGAAGCAGAATTACAGCTATGCGGGCGTTATTGAAGCGCTGTCCGGCGCTCCGTTCGATGTGAAATTCATCAGCTTTGATGATATTAAGGCGGATCCGAACTTGCTGGATTCCATCGACGTGTTGATCAACGTGGGTGATGCGGACACGGCACACACAGGCGGATCGATTTGGGAAGACGCCGATGTGGTATCTGCCATCAAGGGATTTATTCATCGCGGCGGTGGTTTCATTGGTGTGGGTGAGCCTGCCGGTCACCAGTATGAAGGCCGTTTCCTGCAGCTTGCGGGTGTGATGGGCGTTGAAAAGGAAACGGGCTTTACACTGAACTACGATAAGTATAACTGGGAAGAGCATCCTGAGCATTTTATCCTTGCAGACACAACCAAGCCGGTTGATTTTGGCGAAGGCAAAAAGTCGATGTATGCTTTGGAAGGCGCACAGGTACTTGTGCAGAGAGACAAGGAATTGCAGATGGCAGTCAATGAGTTCGGTAAAGGGCGTTCCGTTTACATCAGCGGCCTTCCGTACAGCTTTGAGAACAGCCGGATTCTGTACCGGTCTATCTTGTGGGCGACGCACGACGAGCAGGAACTGCACAAATGGTTCTCTTCCAACTTCAATGTTGAAGTGCATGCTTATGTAAAGAATGGCAAATATTGTGTTGTGAACAATACCTATGAACCGCAGAGCACGACGGTTTACACTGGTGACGGGTCTTCGTTTGAGTTGAATCTGGAAGCCAATGAAATTCGTTGGTACGAAATCTAAAAAAAGAGGCCGCTTTCGCGGCCTCTTTTTTGTATAAAAACAGCCGGCAGCGCTTTTTGCGCTGCCGGCTGTTTTTCAGCTGTATTGAAATACGTTGTAAAGACTGATGCCCATAATAATGACCATCAGGCAAAGGAAGAGTTTGTCCACGGCCTTGTTGTCCATTTTTTTGTTGAACACACGCCCCAGCATGCCGCCGCCGATGCCGCCGGCAACCATTAAAATCAAACTCAGCCAGGAGAAGGGCGGAACACTGCCGGTGATCAGTGTGGAAGCCAGGCTGGTAATCTGGCTGATGAGGATCACATACAAACTGTTTTGCGCTGCGGTTTTGGTGTCCATAGAAAAGAAGAAGTAGAATACGACCAGATTGATGGGACCGCCGCCGATGCCGAGAAAACTGGACATGATTCCCAAGGCCAATCCGATAGCGAGGCACACCCATAAATTGAAAATTTTGCGAGTGTGAATGCGGGCTTTGAACAGCGTGTAAAGCATGGTAGCCAGCGTAATCAAAAAAAGACAGAGGGCCTGGACGGCGCCGGCCGTCTCCTGCATGGATGCGCTGATGACACTGAACATCTGTTTTCCGGCCACGCCGCCAATCGCCGCACCGATGGCCAAAGGCGTGCCAATCTTCAGGTCAATTTTGCTTTCTCCGGCACGCATGGATTTTGTGACGGAATAGCAACTCATAGCCAACACCGTACATCCGGACAGAAAGCTGATGGTGGCAACGCTGTCCAAATGGAACAGATCCAGGGATGGTTTGATGATGACGCCGCCGCCAATGCCGCAAATCGCTCCGGCGATACTGGCAAGGAGACTGATGATAAAATATGCGATTACTTGCACGGTGAGGACACCTTTCTTCAAAATCATTTCATTTTTAAGTGTATCACAAAGGGGGCGAAAAGGAAACCGGTTTTGACGGCTTTCGTGTGGCAGAATGTGTTTTGGCTATAACTCTGTAACAAAAATGATTATAATGGGGTGCGGGAGGGATTGAGATGGCTAAAATTTTGATTGCGGAAGACGAAAAAACAATCAATGAACTGATACGGCGCAACTTGAACCTGGTGGGGCATCAGTGTGTACAGGCCTTTGATGGATGGGAGGCATTGGAGGTGTGTCGCACGCAATCTTTGGATCTGGCACTTGTAGATGTGATGATGCCCAAAATGGACGGATTTCAACTGAAGCGGGAATTGCCCGAAACGCTTCCGGTGATTTTTGTAACGGCGAAATCGGGACTGTCGGATCGTCTGGCCGGGCTGGGGCTTGGTGCGGATGATTATATTGTAAAACCGTTTGAGATTTTGGAGATTCTGGCCCGGGTGGAAGCCGTTTTAAGAAGGACACACGCCCAGCAGAGAAACTTTGAAATCGGAGAGTGCCGTATTGATCTGGATACGCGACAGGTTTGGCGCAAAGACGAAGAAATCTCATTAAAACCGCAGGAGTTCTCGTTGCTGGATGTGTTGATTCGCAACCGGAATTTAGCCCTCAGCCGTGAAAAACTTCTGGAATTGGCTTGGGGGTTTGACTACGAGGGAGATACACGCACAGTAGATGTTCATGTACAGCGCCTGCGCAAAAAGCTGGGACTTGAACAACAAATCGAGACGGTCTATAAATTGGGGTATCGTCTGAATGACAAAAAGTAAGGAGCGGAAAGACGCGTGAAATTTTGGCAGAAGGCATATGTTTTGACGCTGGCGCTGTTTTTTGTGACTTTGTGCGGCAGCATTGCCGCCTTGGGGCTCATCAGCCAAAATCAAAGTTTTGAGTCGGAATGCGGGAAGCTGCTCGTGCAGCAGCACGCGACCGCGCAAAGCTTTGTCACAGATGCTGCTGCGGTGCAGGCGCGGCGCCCGGCGGCCCTGGCGCAGTTGGCACGCAACTATGCAGCGCAGCAGCAAGGCGGCTTGAAAGTACAGCAAGGGGAAAATGTCTGGGCGGATACGCTTCCCGCACCGGATGCCGAACTGCCGGATCCGCCTGCACAGGGGCAGCGGGTTCATACGGTGCGTATCTCGGAAGGACGGCATTATCTGTATGTGGCGGCGCGACTGCCCGGTCCGCCGGAGGAAATGACGATGATTTGCGCGTATGACATGGAACCGTTTTTTGAGCAATGGGCGCAAACCTGGCGGACTTTGGTGCTGGCGGGTCTGGCCGTATTGACTTTTTTGGCGGTGGCGCTGTACCTCATTTTGCGGGGGCTTTCGCGCCCCATGGAACGGCTGGCGGCAGTAGCCGGCCGTTTAGCGCAGGGCGATTACAACGCTCGCAGTGAGCAGCAGGGAAAGGATGAAGTAGGACAGTTGGCCCGGGCGCTGGATGAAATGGCGGATCAGGTGCAGAAAAATATTGAAAAATTGGAACAGTCGGCACAACGCAAGCAGCAGCTGGTGGACAATATGGCGCATGAATTGCGCACGCCGCTGACGGCCATCGGCGGATATGCGGAATATGTTCAAAGGGCGGAACTTTCTGAGAAAGAGCGCTACGAAGCAACTTCTTACATCATTGACGAAACGCGGCGGCTGGCAGCCATGAGCGAACGGCTGTTGCAAATGGCGGCTTTGCGAGGTGAAAGGGCTGTCTGTGCGCCTGTGGATGTCTCTCTCTTGTTGGAAGCTGTCTTTTCCACCATGCGCTCCAAGGCGCGGGAACGTCAAATAAATTTGCGAGTTAAATCCTCTTTTGCGGGAACCATTCAAGGAGAAAAAGTCCTTCTGGAAAGCCTCCTGATCAACCTGACCGACAATGCATTGAAAGCCTGCGCGCCGGGCGACATTGTGGAATTAGGGGCAGAGCATACGGGAAATTACATTCGCCTTTGGGTGAAAGATACAGGGTGTGGGATGGATCAAGAAACCGTACAGCGCCTGGGAGATCCGTTCTTTCGGCCGGATAAGGCGCGCAGCCGGGAACAGGGCGGGGCAGGACTGGGGATCAGCCTCTGCCGCGCCATCGCAGCGGCCCACGACGCCCAGCTGCGATTTGAGTCGACGCCCGGAGAAGGGACGATTGCGTCCGCATTTTTTACAAGTTCGCAATCTGCTGATGAAAACGCTGTAATGCCCAGGGAGCATACTTGATTCAAAAGAAAGATTAACTATTAAAAGTCAACCCCGAAAATGAATGGTGGTGGTGAAAAAGAGATGGCTCAAAAAAGGTATAG
>NZ_JBBMFA010000039.1:0-5632 GCF_040096265.1 Ruthenibacterium intestinale | reverse complement strand
CGGTGCCATGGCACCGCCGCCTTCCATGTCGCTGGTGAAATTCTGACGAAACAAGGTGGTAAGTAAAATGGACAAGCAGGTCAAAGGATTAATGACAGAAGGCCCTATTTGGAAAACCATTCTTTTGTTTGCGCTGCCTCTTTTGCTGGGAAATCTGTTTCAGCAGCTTTACAACGCGGTGGACTCCATTGTGGTTGGGAACTACATTGGAAGCAACGCACTGGCAGCCGTAGGTTCCAGCGCCCCTCTCATCAATCTTCTGGTCGGTTTCTTCTCCGGCCTTGCAACCGGCGCCGGCGTGGTCATCTCCCGCTGCTTTGGCGCGCGCGATCAAAACGGTGTATCCCACGCAGTCCACACATCCATGGCTCTGGCATTTGTATGCGGCATTCTTTTGAGCATCGTGGGTGTTGCGCTTTCCCCTTGGATTCTGGAACTGATGGGAACGCCGGACGAGGTCATGAGCAACGCCGTTCTTTATCTGCGCATCTATTTCATGGGGCTTCTGGCCGTACTTATTTATAATATGGGAAGCGGTATTCTACGGGCCATCGGCGACTCCAAGACCCCTTTGTATTTTCTGATCGTATCGTCCGTTTTAAACATTATTCTGGATGTTCTCTTTGTAACACAGTTTCACATGGGCATTGCCGGTGTGGGCTGGGCCACCTTGATTGCACAGGCAGTCAGCGCCGTTCTGACGCTTCTCTGGCTGATGGCAGCCAAAGGCGATCATCGGGTATACCTGCGGCGAATCCGCATTCACAAAGATGTGCTTGAACAGGTTGTCAAAATCGGTCTTCCCGGCGGTATGCAAAACGCGGTGATTTCCTTTTCCAACCTGATCATGCAAAGCTCCATCAACAGCTTCGGCGCCGTGGCAATGGCCGGCTGCAGTTCCTATACGAAAATCGACGGGTTTGCCATTCTTCCACTTATGAGCTTTTCGATGTCTCTTACGACTTTCACGGGGCAAAACATCGGCGCAGGCCGAATCGACCGCGTCCGCCGCGCCGCCAAAACCGGCACGGCCCTGACGCTCACTTCCACATTCTGCGTCAGTGTTTTTCTTCTTTTGTTTGCAGAACCGGTCATTTCCATTTTCAACAGTGAACCGGAAGTTGTCCATTATGGCGTTTCCATGATGCAGGTGCTGGTTCCCGGATACTTTTTCCTCAGTATTACACACACACTGACCGGTATCGTGCGCGGCGCCGGCGCCACCACCGTTCCCATGATCATCATGATTTTCTGCTGGTGTTTTTTACGCATGGCATGGGTACTCGGCTCCCTTTCCGTGGCGCACATCATTCAGTTTGTCTTCCTCGGCTACACGCTCACCTGGGGCATCAGCTCGATTTTGATGTTCCTGTATTTCAAAAAAGGTGATTGGCTGAGACGATACTTATAAAACCAAAACAGAGGCGGATCTGCAATCCGCCTCTGTTTTTTTATTCAATTGGAATTTGAAGACCGTTGATGGAGACCGCTTCCACTTCATCCGGAGCGATAAATTCACCGTACTCACAGCTCACCTCATAATAAGCACCATCAATGGGAGAGGTTTTTTCGTCGATACTCCCCTGCGCCGCGCGCACCTCCTCTTCGAAAGTTCCCATGGTGCATGTACTTCCATCGGATAATGTCAAAATGATTTGTGCCTCACTGAGCGTGTCACGCACACCGGCCTCCTCTGGCAGGCCGTCAAACACCACCGTCACCCGCATTGGAGTAAGACGAATCTGCGCTATCAAAACTCCCGTCACCGGCTCGGATGTTCCCGCCGAAACCATCTGCGCCTGCACCTGCTCGGCTTGGGGCACTTTAAAAGTGAAACTCCAATTCCCCTCTTTTTCCCAAGCTACCTCCGTTCCGTTCTCCATTGGGCGGGTGGCATAAAGGTATTGAATATTCCAGGTAATGGTGTCCCCGCTTTGCCAATTGCCCCCCTGAAGCGTACACATCAATTTGACGGAATGATCGCTCAGATTTTCATCTTCCAGCACGCGGGAAGCACCGCTTTCACCGCCCGCCGTCTGCCCCATTGCATAATAAGACAGAGTTGGATCCGGTGTTTCGTCTTCCATCGTCAGCGTCAACGGCAAGTACATCTGCTCCCCGTCAAACAGTACCCCTTCCAGAGTCAGCGTACACCCTCCATTTGACGCACTGAGCGCCAACCCCTCACCGGGCATGCCCAGAGAAGCAGCTTGGCTCTGCGCACCAGCACCGAAGAACGTTCCAAACACACCGTCCCAGGGAAACACTGATGCAGCCATCGCTCCCACACCAATGCACACTGCCAGCGCCGCAGCTGCCGCCAGAACCGCCACCCGGCGGAATGAAAAACGCTTTGCACGATGCGTCTGAACTGCCAAACGCTCCTGCACTCTTGCTTTTATTCTCTGCGTTGTCTGTGCATCTGATATTTTCATTACAGCAGGCACATAGCAATCATCCATCCAATCAAACCACGTCTTCATGCGATATTCCCCTTTCCTGCAAAGCTCTGCGCAGCACATCCCTGCCTCTTGCCAGTCGACTTTTGACAGTGGACGGGTTCATGCCCAATTCTTCGGCAATCTCGGCCACCTTTTGCCGCTGGTAATAGTAGCGCAGAAAGATTTCTTTTGTAACCGGCTCCAGAAAGTCCAGCGTCTTCCGTATGATCGCACTCTGTTCTTTTCGTTCAAGGTGCTGTTGTAACTGTTCATCCGCCTGCGAGAGAAAATCTTCTTCCATAGGCAGTACCGGACGAAGGGCACGTACCCGGCTGCGCGCCTCATTCCGTGCAACTGCGCCAAGATAGGATTTCAACGACCCCTTGGCAAGGTCAATATTCGACGCTGCATTCCACAGCTTTAAAAAGGTTTCTGCGGCAGCTTCTTCCACATCCGGTGCTTCCAGAAGGCCGGCGCCAGCTGCACGAACCGTTGCTGTAACCCAACCGCCGTATTGTTCAATCAATTCTTCCAGCGCAGCTTCATCCCGTTTTTGAAGCTGCACAAGCAAAGTTTCCTTCTCCAAGGCCTCACTTCCTTTTCGCCTTCTTCGAAACATGTTTCACCTTTCTATACGCACCAAATCACCGACCGGTTTCACAAACGCAAAAAAACACCTGCTTTGGCCGGGGTTCCGTAAGGAAACGACGCCGGGAAGGAGCCCCTTTTGCGCGGCTGCATCGTCAAACCGCCTCGACAACCACAAAGGGTGCCTTCGGTGTTTTTCCTTACATCCGCATCAAAAGGGACGCCTTCCCGGTGCAAGCAGTTGCGCCCCGAAATTTTGAGAAAAAGAACAAAAAAGCGGTCTTGCAAGCAAATTGCTTGCAGGACCGCTTTCTGCGTTTCATGCGCCAAAATTTCGGGGCTTAACCGCCGTTTTCTTATGTCACCCCGGCTTTGCGAGTGTTCTTTTTGTTAAACAATTGGTGTTGTACCAAAAAATGCACAAATTGCACGATAATAGCATTCGGCGGCGGCCTGGCAGCCCGCCTCACTGCCCCATGCGCTGACATCCGAAGGACTGGTCACAAAACATTGCTCTGCAAGTACGGCGGGGCAGGAAGCTTTTTCCAGCAAACCGAATGTCTCCTCTTCATGAACCGAATCATCGGAGATCTCAACCACTTGTTTTTCGTATCCGGTCTCTTCGCTTCCCTGATAATAAATATAGCGAACACCGTTCTCGCCCCGCAGACGTTGCCCTGCCTCGCCAAATTGGCTGGCGATGGCCTGCGCAAAGCTCAATGCGCTTTCATGGTGAACGCGTCCCGGCGGCTGCGGATAGCACTCAAACCCATAGGAATCTTCAGAATACGGATCAGAATTGCCATGAATGGACAAAAGAAGGCTGGCTTTTGCTTCAGCCGCTTTCAAAGCCCGCTCTCCACTGGTTGCATTTTCCCCATTCTCACGACAGCGAACCGGTGTATAATTGGGGTCCTGTTCCAGCAGGGCAAACAGGTCATCCACTGTTCTCTCTGTCAGCTCTACTTCCTGAATCACGCCTTCCGCTCCTACATCCGATCCGCCATGTCCGGCATCCAATGCCACTACATAGGGCGGTGATGTCTGAAACTCATAAGAGGCAACCGGCTGTGTATGCCCGTCCGAGTCCTGTGCTTCCCCGTAGATCATCGTCCCATCGCTCTCCTGAGAGGTTGAATTCCAATCCGCTTGTGAAGTAGAGCTCTGCAATTCCTCCTTTTGGAAAACTCCTTTCAAAAGAAACGCCGTCATCAAAACAACAAGTAAAGCGCAAGCGCTGATGAGCATTCTTCTTCGGCGACGGCGCCTTCTTGCCGCAGCCATTCGCCTGCGATGTATTGCCGCCTGTCTGGAAGCGGTCGGGCGCCTTCGTGTACTTGGTGCGCCACTGTACTGATCCCGCATTCTCTTCCCCCCGTTCTTTGCAAGTTTGATTATAACCCGAAGATGTGTCGATATTGTATCAAAAAATTCTTAAAAAACTTAAAAAGATTTTCCTGTGGGAGAGAAGAACACACAAAAATCAACTCATACAAACTCTTGCAGTGTCCTGTAAACCGGTCGTATTCTAGGCCTTGCCGTACGAAAGGTTTCCATACTGAAAGCCTCGCAAAGGATATTCTGAAACACATACGTAAGGCTGAAGCATCGTCAAAAGCGCCGTGTTCCCATTATCGTAAGTAATTGATACCGAAAGATACTCATTTTTTACAGCGCCATCCGTTGTACTCACCTCAATGTCGCGCACAGCAGCGCCCTCTGCCAGAACACTTTGCGTAAGAGACGCGCGGATCTGTTCGGCAATATTTTCCCGGAATTGCGGAAAAGACGGATCCTCCACATCGTAAAAGCCATAGACGCCCTCCACATCCGGATCTTCCGCCGTGCGATAACAAGCCGGAAGATTGCTGCGCATGTCCTCATACTCTTCCGCCGACGGGTAATACTCTGCCACCACAATTTCTCCGGTTGTGGCGTCCAGCATCACACTGGCGGCGGATGAGCTGAACAACGATCCATCTGCATCTTCGTCCAAAATGGCGCGCCATTGAAGGCGTTCTGTATTGTTTACCAAGCCATTTGCACAGCTGAGGCGCAGTTCTCTCTGTGATAAATCAATCCCGTAATTTTCTTCCAAAATGCGTCCTGCCAAATTAGCCGCTTCTTGCGCACTGACCACGGGGTCCAGCAGATGCTCTTCTTCCAGCTCTTGGCGAACAAACTCCAGTTCCTCTTCCATTGCCGCTTTATAATCATCGTAACTATATTCTTCCTGCGTCACCTGTTCTCCCGACTGTGCGTCTTTGAACATTTCATCCAGTTTCTGCGTATATGCAATCCGATATTGTTCCATCGTTGCATCCACGTCTTCTGCCATCCAGACATACTGATAATTCTGGCCGCCACCAGCTTGTTGTGCCAGTGCAGCCTCCACATTGCTGCTGGGCTGCAAATCGTCACTGGTAACGACCGCGTCCGAAGCATTGCACGCAGACAAGCCCACCACCAGTAACATACATCCCAGCACGATTCCCCTTTTTCCTTTGCTGCATTTCATCCGAAAGCAACCTCCTTGTATTATAGAGTAGTAGTTATTAGAGCCCCTCTCCAAGGGCTGTGCTACACTGTAAGGGATGCTGTGG
>NZ_JBBMFA010000038.1:0-3626 GCF_040096265.1 Ruthenibacterium intestinale | reverse complement strand
CCCCGGCCGGGGCGGGCGCTCTTGCGCGCCGTTCACAGTGCTTCCAGATACAGGGTGTAGGCGTAGGCCCGGCCCGGGGCCAGGCGCAGAATGCAGGGGCGCCGGGCCAGCTCGTACCCGGCGGCGCTGTCCGAGGGAAGGCCCTGCCAGGGCTCCACGCACACGAAGGCGCCCGCGTTGTCCGGGGACCAGACCACCACCGTGGGGAAGCCCTGGGCGGAGACCCGGGCCCAGTCCCGTCCGCCGCAGCGCAGGGTGATCCAGGGCGCGTTCAGCCCCTGCAGCACCAGACAGCCGTACTCCCGGAACAGCTTCTTGGACAGCGCCAGCGACGAGGCGTTGTCCAAAAAGGCCTGGCGCTCTTTCAGCAGGCCGCCGTCCAGCCGCCAGTTGCAGGCGGTCTGCGGGGTGGAAAAGGTCAGCTGGCACTGGTCCAGCGGGGTGTCCGGGGGCAGCGCCAGGCCCAGGTGCTCGCCCACCGAGAAGAACATCTCCTCCGAGCCGGTGTTCTCCACCCGGCGCGTCAGCGCCAGGCCCTGGTCGGTCAAGGCGAAGGTGCACAGAAACCGGAAGGGGAAGGGATAGCACTGCAGCGTCTGTTCCGAAGAGGTCAGGCACAAAGTCAGCGCCTGGTCCGACTGCTGTTCAACGGTGAAGGGCGAATCCTTGGCAAAGCCCTGGGGCGGCATTTCGTAACTGCGGCCCTTGTGGGTGAAGCGCAGGTCCCGCAGCTTCCCGGTGATGGGGAACAGGGTGGGGGCATGCCCGCTCCAGTAACGGGCGTCGCCCTGCCAGATCAGCTCGGCGCCGTCCTGCTTGCGGCGCAAAGAACACAGCTCGGCCCCGAAGGTGTTCACCCGGGCGGTAAAGGACGAATTTTCAAGGGTGACGATCATGATAAGTCCTCCTGTTCCATTGAAATCAGCGGCGCCGGCCGCTTTGCAACGCATTGTAGCACAGTTCGACTGGGGCGTCAATTTCACTAAATTCACAGATGAAAACCGAGCTTTTTGGGAGTTTTATCCAAATACAATACGATTTTTACAGTATTTCATAAGAAATTGATAATTTTGCAGCCGCCGGATACAAGTTCGTTTGGATGTTGCTATTATTGGTGAAAATTGTTACACACGCGCGCCGCCCGGCCTGCTACAATGAAGACAACCAAAAGCGCGGGATCCCTGTGAGATGGAACAAAGGAGGAGACGGTGTTTATGAAAATCGGATTTATCGGCCTGGGCCGCATGGGCGGCGGCGCCTGCGGCAACTTTGTCCGCCGGGGTCACGACGTGATGGTGTACGACATCGCGCCCGCCGCCATGGAGGCGTTCCGGGGCAAGGCGGAGCTGGCCCGGGACCCGGCGGAGCTGTTCCGGCGCAGCGAGGTGACGCTGCTGTCCCTGCCTTCGTCGGTGCAGGTGGAGCAGATGTGCGAGACGTTTCTGGCCTGCGGTGTCCAAGGCAAAACCGTGATCGATCTGTCCACCAGCTATCCGCTGTCCACCAAAAAGCTGCAGCAGCGCTTTGCCCAGGCGGGCGGCGCATTCCTGGACGCGCCGCTGATGGGCAACCCCCAGATGGCGGCCGAGGGCACCATCTCCGTCACCGTGGGCGGCGACCGCAAGGATTTTGACGCGGCCGCGCCGGTGTTCCAGTGCTTTACCAGCCGGGCGGACTACGTGGGCGGCCCGGGCAACGGACATTTGGTGAAACTGGCGCTGAATTTCACGGGCCTGATGTATGCCATCACCTATTCCCAGATGTTCCCGCTGATGGAGAAGCTGGGGCTGGATACCCAGCAGCTGTTTGACATCATCTGCGAGCAGAAAACCAACTGCGGGGTCTTTCAGTTCTACGGCCAGAAAGTCAAGGACCGGGACTACCGGCTGGACTTCGCGCTGGCGTTCGGGCTGAAGGATCTGGGATATGTCAAGCGCTTGTATGAAGATTTGAACTGCCCGGCCTTTGCGCTGGACGGCGCGCTGGATCTGCTGCGCACCGGCCTGAAGGACGGGCGCGGCGGCAATGACTTCTCCGAGGCGGCCGCCGTGATGCGGGATTATCTGGAACTTTGAACCGAACCGTTTACACACCGCGGTTCCCGGCCCCGGCCGGGACAGCACCACCCAAAGAGAAAGGAAGCGGAACACAATGTTTGCGAACATGAAACGATGGATCTCCGCGGTCCTGCTGGCCGCGATGGTTCTCTCCCTGGCAGCCTGCGGCGGCGACTCCACCGCCGGGTCCACCGCCTCCGCCGGGTCCGGCGGCAGCGCGGCCCAGACCGGTGACACGGGCGCGGCCCAGCGCCTGGAAGAGCAGAAGGAACTGAACGTGATGCTGGTGGCCGGCAACTTCGCCGAGTCCCTGGAGAAGATCTACAGCGATTACGAGGACGAGTACGGCGTGAAGATCAACTACACCATTCTGGGCGTGGACACCTACTTCCAGAAAATGCTGGTGGAGATGTCCTCCGGCTCCGATGCCTACGACGTGATCTACCTGATGAGCCCGCAGTTTTTGCAGTACGCCTCCAACGACTGGCTGTTCCCCCTGGATGACTTCATCGCCGACAAGTCCATCACCGACGACGAGGTGCTGGCACTGGACGGCCTGGCGGAGTCCTCGCTGGAAGCCCAGCGCTACGACGGCAAGCTGTACGGCCTGCCGGTGTGCAGCCTGACCACCCTGCTGTACTGGCGCAAAGACCTGTTTGAGGCCGCGGGCCTGGACCCCGAGCAGCCCCCCGAGACCTGGGAAGAGCTGCGGGAGTACGCCAAGCTGCTGCACAAGGACGGCGTGGCCGGCGTGGCCATGCGCGGCGCCCGCAGCGCCGGCGGTTCGGAGGGTCTGATCTGGGAGTGGCCCATGGTCATGTACTCCATGGGCGGCGACTTTGTGGAAAACTTCCCCGACGACATGACCCCCACCCTCAATTCGCCGGAAGTGGTGGAGTCCGTGGAGTATTACGCGGATCTGCTGCAGAACTACTCCATCCCCGGCGCCACCACCTGCAACTTTGAGGACATCACCGTGGCGGTCCAACAGGGCGATCTGGCCATGTGGATCGACGGCGCGGCCATCGTGCCCAACTACATCAACCCCGAGATGTCCAAGACCACCGAGGACATGGTGGGCTTCGCTCCCGTCCCCGCCGGTCCCGAAGGCCGCTGCGCACCGCTGAACGTGCACTCGGTCAACATCCCCAAAAACGCCAAAAACAAAGAGCGCGCCTGGCACTTCATCCAGTGGGCCCTGTCGGAGGAGATTATGGTCCGGCTGGGCACCGAGGGCAACCTGGTCACCGTGGCCCGGGATTCCGTGTACGAGGACCCCGCCTTCATCGAAGTGAACGACATCGGCGACGGCGCATGGCTGGGCGCCATGCGGGACAGCCTGGCCAACTACGCCATGGCAAAATACCGCCCCCTGACCCCCGAATGGCCCGAGGTGGCCGACATCGTCAGCGGATACATCTCCGATGTGTTCGCCGGGCAGATCAGTGCCCAGGATGCCATGGACCAGGCCAATGAGGAAGTGAGAAAAGTGTACGAGGAGGCCGGTTACATCTAATCCATTGCTTTTCCTCCGACCGGGGGGGGGGGGGGGGGGGGGGGGGGGGGGGG